>JBFLXP010000193.1:0-6097 GCA_040757315.1 Nitrospirota bacterium | reverse complement strand
TTCTCATATGCCGCCTCATTTACAGCCATCTGCAAAGAATCCCTGTCCTCGGGATGTACGAAATTAAGAAACTCTTCATACGTAGGCTTGAACCAACCATCCCCAACCCCGAAGATGCGATAAATCTCTTCAGACCAGAACAGCCGGTCTGTTTCTATATCCCATTCCCAGTTGCCGATCCGCGCGATCCTTTGGGCTTCGTTCAGGCTTGCTCCAATTTTGCGCAGCACCTCCTCGGTGTCGAACCGGTGAATCGCCTCGCCGATCAGGGGCGCTATAGTCGATTCCATGAACTCCACAAACTTCAGCGGCAGCATGTTCGGCCTTTCGTCGGCAAGATGGATTGCTCCGAGAGCTTTCCCCAAATACCGCACCGGCACGATACCGATGGTCGCGAAGCCACTCTTGATGCAATTGCCCCGGAACCGCGCAAGTTCTTTTTCGTTGAGACTGTTCGCGAACAGGGGGGAATCATTGATCCGGATCGAACCTCTCTCCGTCACGAAAGCCATATCCTGCGGTTCCGGCGTACCTGCGATTATGCGGATGCAGGCGCAGACATCCGTTTTCAAAGAAAGCATATTCTCCTTGCGCATAAACTCATCATCAAAGCCGGCATATGCTTCATAGGGAATGTTGCCATGTTCGTCCGCCACGCGTACGCCCACGCATCTTAAGCCGCTCCACTGACGGATCAGTTCCACGGCAGCCTCGATATACGCTTTCCGCGTTGTTTTTCTGATGAACAATCCCAGAAGACCGGAGATCAAATGGTCGCGATTCTCAGCCGTCTTGCGGTCTGTTATATCGCGCCCGATCACCTGTATCCTTCCGTCTTCGAGCATCTTTCCGCTTACCTCGATCTCAACGCGGCTGCCATCTTTCCGAACCATCCTTCTTTCATTGACGACGGTCTCCCCGGCAAGCACCCTATCCAGTTGAAGAGCATTAGTTGCCAGATCCTCCGGGGGCAAGAGATCCATAGCATTGAGTTTAATCAGTTCATCCCGGGAATATCCCGATATTCGGCAGGCCATGGGATTAGCGTCGACTATGTTCAATTCACGGTCAAAGAGCACTATCGCGTCCGATGCCTGTTCTATCAGGCTGCGATACTTTTCCTCACTCGCCAGAAGCGCCTCAGCGGCCCTTTTCCTCTCGCTTATGTCATGGAAATACACCGACAGGCCGTCTTTGGACGGATAAGCCACCACCTCAACCCACGTGTCGGGGAGCAGTGAAAGGGTCTCAAACGTAACCGGCTCCTGTTCCGCCATGGCCCTGTGATACTCTTCATAGATGATGGTAGCGACCGCCTCTGGAGATATTTCCCAAATGCTCCTGCCGAGCAGTTCCTCCCGCTTCCTCCGGAAAAGCCGGACAGCTTCGCTGTTCACATAGGCAAACCGCCATTCCCTGTCGAGTGAAAAGAATCCGTCTCTGATGCTTTCGAGCGTGTCGACAAGTTTCTCTCTCGACACAATCAATTCTTCTTCGGCCCTCTTCCGCTCCGTGATATCATGAAATATCTGCATCTTCGAAATGGAACCGTCATCATTTATAAACGGCGAAGCAAGAAGCTCATACGTCCTTCCGGTCCTGCCGTACTGCCATTCCTCGAATACGCTCTTTCCCTCAAAAACCTCCTCGTTTCTGCACCAGGAGCACGATCGGGGCAGGTTGTGAAAATATTCGTGACACTTGCGGCCCTCAACAGGGCCAAAGTCCCTTTCGAGAGAAGGATTGACATACCTGATGTCGAAATTCCTGTCGATTATTATTATTCCGTCGGGCATTGTATTCAGTATCGACTGAAGCCTGTTCCTTTCAAGCTGAAGAGCATCCTGTGCAAGTTTCCTGTCCGTCACATTGAGCAGAGACAGTATTATTCCGCTCACTCTGCCTTCGATGTCTTTGACGGGCACGAGGCTCCAGTCCCAATAAGTGACGCCCCTTTCCGGATTGTCCGCGTACACAAAAGGTCTCTCATGCACAATGTAAGGGTCGCCGGTTTCGACGACCCTCTTGAATATCATTTCGTTCTCTACGTTTGGGTAGAGTTCAAAGTGGTTCCTTCCGGGGAAGAAATCCGGGAGCTTTTCATCAGCGTCGGCATAAGCCTTGTTCACGCGAATAAAATTGAAATCCTTGTCCATATATGCCACAAGAACGTGGATGTTCGAAAACATCCGCTCAAGAAGCTCATTGACCCTCGAAAGTTCAGCCGTACGTTCTCGAACCTTTGTTCCCAATTCATCACGGGAGATTCTCAACGCCTGCTCGCTTTCACGAAGCAATTTCAGCGCCATCTCACGTTCCGTGACATCTGCCGCCATACCGTACAACCGCACCAAACGGCCCTCGCTGTCGAACTGCCCTCTCGCAGTTTCTTCGAGGATGACAACCGCACCGTCAGGCCGCATCAGTCTGTAAGTAACTTCATAGAAGGGCGCATTAGGACATAAACTGTTCAGTAGCGCGATAAACTTGTCGCGGTCCTCCGGATATATACGGCGGAAGTATTCCTTTCCTGCTTCGCGGACAGCGTCTTCAGCAGGGACGCCAAGTATCGTAGCACACGATTCGCTTCGGATGATTTCGTCTGTGAGAGGGTTCCATTCGAAGGCAAATACATCGCCGGCTTTCAGTGCCATTCGCAGACGCTCTTCGCTCTGGCGCATTGCTTCTTCAGCCTGCGCCTGTGCAGCCTTTAACCTGATTGACGATATGCCGTAAGAAAGGTCGTCCGCCAGATCAGAAAGCAACTTTACCTCGTCTTCCGAGAACGGATCGGGTTCTCTCGAATATATATTTATTGCCCCCACGGCTTTGTCGCCGGCCATAATCGGAATAACCGCAGAAGAGGCATACCCGCGCTTTACAGCCTCCTGGCGCCATGGTTTGAAGGCAGGGTCAGTCAGCATATTTTTGCACATGCTTGGCCGCCCTGTACGAATGGCCGTGCCGGTCGGTCCACGTCCCCGCTCTTTATCGGCCCATGTGATCTTGAGTGTGTCGAGATACCCTTCCTCAAAACCCGCCGAGGCGACCGGCCGCACAGTCTTGTTTTCATCGTCCTCGGCAAAGCCTATCCAGACCATTGCGTGACCGCAGTCCTCAACAATGATCCTGCATACCTCTTTCAGATACTCCGATTCACTTTCAGCGCGCATCATCACTTGGCTGCTTCTGCCGAGAGCAGCGAGCATCCGGTTAAGCTTGGCAAGCTCTGTTTCTTTTTTCTTGCGCTCGGTGATGTCCCGGCCGTAGATATTGGCATAGTTTTCGCGCGGGAACGGCACAACAGTCACGTCATAGAATTGCCCGTCCATCTGCAAATCCTGCCGCACGTGTCGTGCCTGCGCCATAGCCTGCCCTGAAAGCGGCAGCAGTGAATCAGGCAGCGGCCCGCCTACTTCGCATTCCCATCCTGACAGCCTCGCAGAAGCGGCATTGCAATAGAGCACGACTCCTTCATGAGTTACCCGCAATACCGGGTTTGGGTTCTCCTCCGGGAACCGCGCCATCCATTCCGCCCGCTCATGCGACTCGCGAAGCGCCTCTTCGGCCTGTTTGCGCTCGGTAATGTCCTGAACGGAGGCCACCCACCCTACAACGTCGCCTTGCGCATTCCTTTCGGGCACGTACGCCACGTGCATGAACCGGCTGCCGATCCCCTGGTAGGGAATTTCGGCCTCGTATTCGACGCGCTCCCCACGCAGCACCTTCTCGATGTGCGGGCGAATTACATCAAGCGCTCTCACTCCCATGATCTCCGCAACATGCTTGCCGACGATCTCCTCTCGCGTGCGGCCGAACCACTCGCAGCAGGCCTGGTTCACAAAGACGTACCGCAGATCGCGGCTCAACCGCGTGAGCAGAACAGGCGTTGTGTCCGCGATGAGCCGAAGCTCGGCTTCTTTTGCTTCGAGCACCTCTTCTGACCGCCTGCGCTCGGTGATATCGCGGAAGGAACCCACGATATATTTTCTTCCGGACAGTTGTATGTGAGTTGCTCTAATATCGACATAGAAAATCCCCCCGTCTTTTCTCTTAACCGGGATGTTTTCATTAGAGATGGCTTCTCCACGCGCCATTATTTCAAATTGTTTCTCGATAAATGGTAAATTCTCCTGAGGATGAATGTCCGGAACTGACAGGTTTTTAATCTCATCCTGGCTATAACCCAGCATGTTGCATATAGCTTTATTGCCCATGAGAAACTTCTTGTTCTCTACATCCGCTACAAGTATTCCGTCTATGCTGCCATCAAAGATAGTCTTGAATTTTTCCTCAGACTCGCGCAGCGCTTCTTCGGCCTTCACTACCGAAGTGATATCGCTTACGACGGTCCGGCAGACGTTGTTCTTGCCGGCGCTGTCCTTGAACAGAACGCTTTCAAGATTGGCATGGAAAAATCCACCGCCTTTTTTCTTTATGACAAGCCGGCAGGTCTGCTTCTCTCCTGTTTCAAAGACATTTTTCAAATGAGAGAAAAACTGTTCCTTGCTGTCCGCCACATGAAGCACGAAGGGCCTTTTCGTCAGTAATCGCCTTCCGACACCAAACATCCGGGCGGCTGTAAGATTCGCTTCACCGATTGTGCCCCGTCTGTCCAGCGTCATATATCCGACGGGCGCAAAGTCGTAAAGATCTGCGTATTTTCGCTGTGAAGCTATGAGGTCATCCTGCGCACGGCGCAGTTCTTCATTCTGCATCTCGAGTTCGGCCTGATGGACCTGCAGTTCGTGGACAAGTTCGGAAAGGTCCTTTTCGGCTAACATCCTGAAGGCGTCCCTTTCTTTCTTGACGGACGACTTTCCTGATCTGAGCAACTTTTCAGCGGCTTTTCTCAATCGTCTTTCGTCCAATGACTTCAATCGGATAGCTTTTTCAGATTTGGTTTTGGCTTTAGCCTTGCTAATGCCGTCATTATCAAAGCCATATCCACTCGTCAGTTTGTCATTCCGGCTTGTCCGGAATCTCTCTTTGTTTGCATTAGTAGACCTCGCCTTGCCCCTGGGTTTTTGTTTGGTCTTCAGCTTCTTCGTAGCCATGACTGCTCCTTAAAAAATTGCGATTCCTTTTGAACTTCGAAGCCCTTTGCTCTTGAATGTCATTCCGGCTTGGCCGCAATCCTTCCTTCCCACGATGAGAGACAGATTCCCGTCAAGCGGGAATGACAGAATAGGGAATGTGATCTCACGGGCAACCACGCTAAATTGCCACCCATCTTTTCATCTCACAATTCCCCTGATTCACCGACCGACTCACCTATTCAAGTATCTACCGATTCACCAATTCACCTTTTCACCGTCTTTCCCCGCTTCACCATCTTTCTATCTCCCTCTCTCACTTTCTTTCCCCGTCACGTCTTCTATAGCCAGAAGTATCATCGGCTTGCCTTCGTCATAGACAATCTGACGCGCATTGAGGAGCATCTTCCTCATCCCTATTGCCGGGAAATCATGCTGCACCTCAAAATCCTCAAAGGTGGATTTCTCCTGAAGTATTTTTTCAAGAAGTTCCCTCAAGTCAGGTATGTCCCACTGGCGGTTGCCCAGTTCGTAGATGAGCGTTCCTTCTGTATCTTCCTTCGAGACATGAAAATTTTCATAGAAAGAATTGTTGGCCGTCAGCACGCGCAGGTTCGCATCCAGGACAACCAGCGGTTCCCTCACCGTATTCACGATGCCTTCCGCAAGAATCCTTGCAGACTTCTCTACCTCCCCTGCGGTCTTTATCCGGACAACCTCCGAGATGTCTACGAAGGTCGCAACTACGCCGTCTATCGCATTCTCCACCGTTCTGTAGGGCATAATCCGGGCGAGATACCAGGCGCCGCTTCTGTCCTGTATGTCTTTCTCCTTGGGTATGAGAGACCGGAGAACTTCCTTCACGTCTTCCACAATGTCCTCGTATATCAAATTGGTGGAGATGTTGCTGAAAGGCCGTCCGACGTCGCTTTGGATAAGATTGCCGATATCCGCAGATGCGGGCGTAAATCTCTTGATGCGAAGAGAGTTGTCGAGGAAGACGGCGGCTATATTCAGACTGTCGAGTAAGTTGTTCATGTCGCTGTTCACCTGTGACAATT
>JBFLXP010000192.1:0-6111 GCA_040757315.1 Nitrospirota bacterium | reverse complement strand
GCTGATTTTCAAATAGGCTCTGATAAGGCTGTATTTTATCATGCTGAATCATCTCAGCATCTCGCGCTTTCTTTGCGGCACCGGAGAGAGATCCTGAAACAAGTTCAGGATGACAATGGCCCCATCTGTAATCAGACTTCAAATGGGAGGATAAATATGTCCGGGATTTTTTCGGATGTCACTCGCACGGGCGGCGCCACGCCCATGGTCCGTCTGAATACGCTTTCGAAAGGGCTTCACGCAATTATTCTTGCGAAGCTCGAGTTCAGGAATCCCCTCGGGAGCGTTAAGGATCGCATCGGGGTCGCAATGATAGAGGATGCTGAAGCAAAAGGGCTGATTAACCAGAATACTCTCATCGTCGAGCCGACGAGCGGAAATACAGGGATCGCGCTCGCCTTCGTCTGCGCGGTCAAGAACTACCGCCTTCTGCTTACCATGCCCGACACGATGAGCCTCGAAAGAAAAAAACTGCTCAGGCATCTTGGAGCGGAACTCGTTCTCACATCGGGTTCGGAAGGGATGAAGGGCGCCTGCAGCAAGGCGCGTGAAATACTTGAGGCGACTCCGAACTCCTACATGCCGGATCAGTTCGGCAATCCCGCAAACCCTGATATTCACCGTCGTACAACTGCCGAAGAGATCTGGAGAGACACCGGGGGAGAGGTGGACATTCTGGTCGCCGGTGTGGGTACAGGCGGGACGATAACCGGCGTCTCGGCAGCCTTGAAAGCACGGAAACCGGAATTCAGGTCTGTGGCCGTGGAGCCTGCTGATTCACCGGTACTGTCGGGAGGAAAGCCCGGTCCTCACAAGATCCAGGGGATCGGCGCAGGGTTCATTCCCAAGGTACTGAATACCGCTTTGATAGACGAGGTTGTTACGGTCACGAACGGGCAGGCATTCGAGACGGCGCGGGCTTCTGCAAAAAAAGAGGGCATTCTCTGCGGAATATCTTCCGGCGCTGCGCTCTGGGCTGCCCTTGAAGTGGCAAGTCGCCCAGAGAGTCGGGGAAAATGTATTGTGGTGATTCTGCCCAGCTCAGGAGAACGATACCTGAGCACGGAACTCTTCGAGGAGTGAAGAGGAAACCCCGTTATTGCTGCGGCAACCAGATAGATGAAAAATGTCATGCTCCGACTTGATCGGAGCATCCAGTTCCTTTCTGGATTCCCCGGTCAAGCCGGGGAATGACGGTGTTTTGTTTTTTAATTGCCGGAGCAATAACTGAATGCGGATTTCCCCTTCGAGATCTTCAGCAGGAAACGTTCTTTTCCACGATGTGCTTCTTAAGCGTCTCAATGTCGGCGCCCGTCAGATCTTTCCCGTGATACTCCTTCGCATGGGCTCGCGCCTTTGTCAAAACCTCTTCCTCCGTCTGTCCTTCGATCATTTGTTCGCACTTCGGAAATGTGCCGATGTCCTTACATCTCAAAAATTTAACGATCTGCATATCGTCCCTCCTTGTTTATCGGTGCCGACGAATCCGGCCCTCTTACAGGGAGTGAGCAAAAGCAATGCCCAATTCGCAAATCTATTGATTTAAAAAGAAACTGCGTCTTGGCGGGTTGACAGCCAGACGGAAAAATGCCTCATCCCGGAGGCAGATTACCACGAAGCCCAAGCGATGCAATCATTCTCCCTCGACCACAGCAAAGACCTTATTCTCGCCTTCCAACATACGGGCAAGGGCTTGAAAAAGCTCCTTCCCTTCCATACTACTGATGTCGCCCGGATCACAGTCCGGTCCGCTTCCGCCGGAAACGGCTTCTCCCTTCGACCTGGCGAATTCGACTATCTCCTCAACATCACCTTCGGGAACATCTCTGAACCGGAACCCCATCTTGTATATCGGAGTGACATCACCGTTCGATTCATTTCTCGAACGGCACAATCTGCACCAAGCGACAGTTGCCTTCACCGGCACTATCCTGCCGTTCATTTTGAGTTTGATCGTGTATTCCTTGTCGATCTTCAGTCCCTTGTCCATGTGAACAGATATGCCGCCGAGGCTTATGTTCACGATGCTTGCCTCATTGGCGAACATAAGATCGACACTGATTTCCGCAGGGTCTGCGGCAACTCGCTCATGCTGTCTTTGGTCCATCGCTCCTCCAATTCTGAATTATCAAAAAAACGATCCCAATTAATGACCTGGAATCTCAGCGGACGGCTTTATCCGAAGCCAGACTCTCCTCGGAAAAATGATACGGTCTGTGCAGGAGGACAGAGTTTCTTCCCCTGTCTTTAGCTTCATAGAGTGAAGCGTCCGCCAGTTGAATCACTTTGAAGATGGTATCGCCGTCGATGGGGAAACTCGCGATTCCGCCGCTGATGGACACACAGCCGAGAGGCTGCTTCTCCCCGTGCTCAAACGGATGCCGCGCGATTTGCTCGCGGACCCGTTCAGCATACACAAGTGTATCTTCTTTACTTATTCCCGGCAGCATGACAATGAATTCCTCGCCGCCGTATCGTGCGAAGACCGCGTTCTTTCTGGTTATGCCGCCCACCAGTCCCGTCAGCTCTATGAGAAGCCTGTCGCCGGCGTCATGACCATTGTTGTCGTTATAGTGTTTAAAGTGGTCGATGTCGAAAAGAAAAATAGAAATATCGCTGTTGTCCCTCACTGCCTTTTCCAGAAACGTCTGCGCCATCTGAAAGAAATAGTTGCGATTGCTGATTCCCGTGAGGGGGTCTGTGTTCGCCTTCTGTTTTGCCTCTCCCAGCATGGCCTGGTTGACAAGAGCAACTGCCGCTATGTCCGCAATCATTTTTAAAAGATGAGATTCATTGCCCACCGGTTTCTCCGGTTTGCCGATGCCTATAACCCCGAGGAGGCGTTCCTTGAAAATGATAGGCACAGCCATCCACGTCTCTCCCTGACATTCTGCTGTGCCGCTGCCGGCGCAGCCCTTCTGGAATCTTCCGTTGACTCTCACGATCCGGTCACTCGCCGCCATCCCTATGAGACCTTCTCCGAGGGCTATAGAACTCGCCGTGCCGTTTCCTGCCGCGCTTTCTCGAGACACCTTCTGCAGAATCTGGTTCTTCGGGCTGAACAGATAAAGATCAACCGCGCCGGCCGGAATAATATCCTTAGCCAGATGTGTAATGGAAGAGATAATCTCTTCAAGTTTGAGCGTGGAATTCAGACGCTGGATTACGTTGGGCACTTTGAACGTGAACGATAAATACTGCGAATTGAGATCGTTCAGACTGTCTATTTTTAACTGGAGATTTCGTATTTCCTGATCTCTTGTGACAATTTCCTTGAAGTAAGTCTCGTCCTTATCTTTTCTTTCCAGTATTCTCCCCTCGCGAATACCTGCGGTTTTTGCATGTCGCCTGACCGCAATCGTTATATACGCTGAGATCACGACAATCATGGCTATCGGAATAATATATGTCATAGACAAACTCACGGTTTCTTATCCTGTCTATATATTTTCAGGGACGGCGGACGAAATGTCATCCTACCTGGGTAGGGGTAACGAAAAAAAATTTTTAAAAATCAATATGTTAGCTGCTGCTTAAAGTGGCGGTTTTCCCGGACCCATGCCTTCAACTCACGACCCTCCTGAAATCCTCATCTTCGAGAAGATTTCGGAAGACGTCGTCCTCCTTAGCGGCGTCCCGGCATGAAGGATTAATCATGACGGCTTTCGACAGATCCGCCAGGGCGTTCTCCTTATCACCCCTCAAAGAATACAGGCTTGCTCGGTTGTACCACGCATCGGCGAAATCAGGTCTGAGATCGAGCGATCTCTCATATGCTTTCAGGGCTTCGTCGTAACGCCCCAGACGTCCGAGAGCGATACCCTCGTTATACCATGCCTCCGGAGAATCGGGATTCAGTTTTATCGCCCTTTCAAAAGCCCTGAGCGCCTTTTCCTGGAGTCCAAGTTGAATGAGTGTAACGCCCTTGTTGTACCACGTATCTGAAGAAGCGGGATTCAACTCCAGGGCATTCTCATACGCTTTCAGAGCTTCTTCATATCGTCCCAAGCGTGCAAGAACAACTCCGCTCGTATGCCAGATGCGCGCACTATGGTGCTCGCATTCAAGCGCCCTGCTCAACGCAGCCATGGCATCTTCATAACGATCAAGCCTGCCCAGCGCAATTCCCTTAATGAGCCACGCCATCCCGTTTAGGGGTTCCATCTCCAGAGTCTTCTCGACGGAAGAAAGCGCCTCTTCATGCCGGCCGCTCTGCACGAGTACTACGCTTTTGTTATACCATGCCCTCGCAAAGGACGGTTTGACTTTCAGCGCGTTCTCATAATAGTCCTTTGCCAGGAGATAATTACCACTTTCGTACTGACAGTTCCCGATGAGAACATACACGGTCTCGTTTCCGGCCCGTGCCGCGAGTTCTCTTTCAATATCGTGCAGCCTGTGAGAAAGAAGCGTCATGATGCCTTTTTCGAAGAAGCTCTGTTTTTTGTGTTCTCCGAAAAGATCGATGGCTTCAGGGCTTATCTGTGTTTTCTCGACTACGTCCAGAACAATGTTGCGGATGTCCTCTTCATTAAGAGACAATTCCCTGAACCGCTCCAATTTTTCAAGAGATTTCATTTGAGGGAACAGCGCATTCAGTGTTTCGGCCCACCTCTCTCTTCTACTCGTCTCCGCAGCTTCCAGTTTTGCCAGTTCGCCGGTTTTTTCCTTTAACGCATTCTCAAGAAGACCGATCTGTTCGCTAAGGCGTTTGGTCTGCTCATCCATCTTGTCGACAAACCGCCTTTCCATAGTTTTCATCTCTGAGCGTATGTTTTCCATATCTCGCTTCAAGTCTTCTCTCCGTTCTCTTTCCACATTCGATTCTGCTGCCGAACTTTCTCTCTTAGAAACTTTCCTTTTTCGCCGAACGCCGTACAGGGCGAGCACGGCCACTATGGCCGCGAGAGCCGCGACCGCCAACCACCAGTTTTCCTGAAGCAGTGAGATATCAAACATATTCGTGGGACGCCAAGATTACAGAACCCTGTTAAGTTTTGTCTGTAATCTACACGTTTCTTTTGAATGATGTCAATAACTTACAAAGGAGGGCGTCAGTATGATGACATTAATTCAGGCTGCACCCCAAACCCTTTTAACCCGTCCTATCCTCCCCCTAATCCGTCTTACGTACCGACGGAAAAGGGAGGGGAAGGAGGGCTTATGTCCGAAGGGGGCGAGGAAGTATGTGAATTTGCAGGTAGTTCCACCACCGCTTCTTTTCATTTTGCTTGCGCCTTCAAATCCGCAATCTGCTGATTCAGCGAATCAACCTCCGCGCTCAATTCTTTCACAGCGTTTATTAACAGATATATTAATTCACTTCCATCGAAATCCAAGAGGTCGGTTTCATCTTTATCATAATCATTAAGCTTGCCCTTATGGGAACTGACCGTGTCAGGCAGCACAGGCTGAACATCCTGGGCGATAACTCCGACAAAGGTTTTTGAAAGCAGTTCCGTGTCTACAAAGTCGATTTCTTCTTCGCTTCCCGTAAAAAAATCTATTTTTTTGATTTTGTAACGGCCTATACCCCCCTTCCCGTTATATTTGTAATTCACGGGATTGATCTGCAATATTTCTTTTAATCCTCTTTTGTAGGGTTGAATGTCTGTCTTTAAACGTACGTCCGAGGGATTTGACCATAAACCGCCTCCCACCTTTGCAGCACTAGCGGTTGACAGATCAAGTTGATATGTTGATCCCGGCACCTTCCCTATGCCGACATTGCCGGTGTTGGTTATCCATATTCTGTCCATTTGGCCGGCCTGTAATCTTAATAAGAACCTGCGTCATTACCAGTTTTCAATACCAAACCATCATTTACACCCGATGTGGCAAATAACGCCCCCCTGTATACGCCGCTAACATTCATAACTATCCCGGCATTATTCGCAGAGGCGTCTAACCCAATCCCGGCAAGACTACCTGAAGGTGATACGATATGAAGTCTACTGCTGGGTATCGTTGTCCCAATCCCAACATTTCCGTTAACAATCAGATCTCCATTCCCCGCAAATGCATTAACTCCCATTAACAAAAAACAAGCCACTAACACCAGAACTCTCTTTACCATCCCTTCCTCCTTTTTGAATATAGAAAAATTACTTA
>JBFLXP010000191.1:0-6113 GCA_040757315.1 Nitrospirota bacterium | reverse complement strand
GGATTGAAACCGACTCCACCCGACCATGACACACTTTATGAATGGTCGCGCCCCGCACGGGCGCGTGGATTGAAACTGGATAGATGTGGTCGAGATTGCGACCGACGGGAGTCGCGCCCCGCACGGGCGCGTGGATTGAAACAGATTGTCGCCCTTGAATGAGGCAGTGCTGTACAGGTCGCGCCCCGCACGGGCGCGTGGATTGAACACTGCGGCTCCAAGAAGGGGCGCGGTGCCTATTGGGGGAGAAGGGTGGCTGCCAAGAAGGAGTCGAACCGCCGTCGTCGGGAGGCTGACAAAGCGAGCACAAAGAAAAACATTAATCCAAAGTATTCATGACTCGTCCCTGCGAAGAGCAGGTGTCCCAAAAGCTTTCCGGGCTCATTCTGAAAGTTGCGAATATCGCTGATTACATTATCTTCAACGGTGCCTGAATGGTTGCCGTCTGAGAGCCGCAGGAAACTGTCGTAATCACAACGGCATTGTCGGGCAGATTGCCGGGAACCCTGAAGTTGTACCCCGAGATGTATGTGCCCTGAATTCGCGAGACCGTTCTTTCGGACAGCGGGATGAAGCCGTTTTTTTCCGTGAATAGCGTCCTTTCTTCAGTCACTTCCATTCTATCGGATGAAGACGGCCCAAGGACGGTATACTGAACCTCGGCATAGGCTGTGGAACCAGACGTCGCAAGCGGGACATACGCCGAACCGTTCTCGATGACCAACTTTTCCTGCCCTTCGTCCAGGTTGTATCTCAAAAGTGCTTCCTCTCTCGTCGCCCGCCTTCTTTCGAAGTAGTCGTCCGCAAAAATTCCGAGAGCGGTTCCCAGAATGCCGCCGAGCATTGCCCCGCCGACATTGCCTGAGATGGCGGCGCCGACAGCAGCTCCGGCGACGCAGCCGGCCGCCATGCCTGTCTTCACGCCGACGCGATCTCCGAGCGAACATCCGACCTGGACACCTATCAAAGCGAGGATCACGAAAGCGCCGATGACTTTCTTTATGGGTGACACGAAAAAGGCAACCTCCTATTTTTTAATCTACAAACTCTTTTTCTTCCCTGTCAAACGGAAAATGAGACGCCGCTCACAATCCAAGTTTCTGAAAGAGCTTAACGATAACAGCATTAGAGACCGGCAACCCTTTCCTTGTAAGCTTGAGACGCCGCTCTTCAATCTCCAGAAAGCCTTCTTCGATCAACTCCCGGCATACGTCCGGCGCCTCGGGCAATTGATCGATCCGCATGCCTTCCATTTTTCTCAGGCCCAGGAATATCGTTTCCTTCAGGGACTCTTCCGGCGTCAATCTGAGCGATTCACTTTCCGGAATGATGCCCGAGCACAAGCTGTCAATGTAATCTGAGATATTATCCGTATTTCTTGACCGAACCCCATGCAGAAAAGAATGCGCACCGGCGCCAACGGCGAGATACTCACCCCTGTTCCAGTAGTTTAAATTATGCCTGCAACTGAATCCGCTGCGTGCGAAATTCGATATCTCATACTGCAAATAGCCATGCTCTTCAAAGTAATCAATAGCGCTGCCGTACATTTCGAGAATCAGCTCCTCAACCGGCATTTCAAGTTCTCCGGACTTCAGCAGGGAATAAAAGGGCGTTTTTTCCTCGGGCGTGAGCTCATATGCAGACACGTGCGCCGGATGAAAACGGACCGCGGCAACAAGGGATTCACGCCAGGAAGACAAATCCTGGCCGGGAATTCCATACATCAAGTCTATCGAGAAATTCTCAATGTTCGATTGCCGGATCAGTTCGAGCGAGCTGCGTGCATCGGCCGCCGAGTGAACCCTGCCGAGGGTTTTCAATTCATCATCACGGAACGACTGGACGCCGACGCTCAATCTATTCACGCCGAGCGACGCTGCTGCGCCTATCTTTGCACTGTCGAGAGTGGCGGGATTCGCCTCTATGGTAATTTCAACGCCCTGCGAAAAACTGAAGTTGTCCCGAATGCAGCGAAAGACCTTTTGCAATGACTCCTGAGGCAAGAGTGAAGGAGTTCCGCCTCCGATATAGACGGCCTGCAATGCTCCCGCATGCTCCTTTTTCAGTCGCAGCTCCGCGCAGAGAGCATCTATATACTTTTCAACCAATCGGTCACTGTACGGCACGGACAGAAAATCGCAATAGAGGCATTTTTTGATGCAGAAGGGAATATGTATGTAAAGGAAATCAGCCATATTCTATTGAGTGTCTGTAGATAGAGTGTTCTTTGTCATTGTCCGGCTTGACCGGACAATCCAGAACCTATCGAAAAACTGGATTCCCCGATCAAGTCGGGGAATGACAGATTATAAGAGTCACAGTCTTTGATTATATTGGCAGTTGACGAACAGACTCTATTTCACCTTCAGAACAGCAAGGAACGCCTCCTGGGGCAGTTCAACCTTTCCCAGTTGCTTCATGCGCTTCTTGCCCTCCTTCTGTTTCTCCAGAAGTTTCCTTTTGCGTGTTATATCGCCGCCATAACACTTTGCCAAAACATCCTTCCGTAGAGCTTTCACACTCTCCCGTGCGATGACTTTATTCCCGATGGCCGCCTGAATGACAACTTCGAACATCTGTCTGGGGATGATGCCGCGCAGTCTTTCGGCCAAATCTCTTCCTTTATAATATGCCTTGTCCTTGTGAACTATGAGCGAAAGCGCATCAACGACTTCGCCGTTCAGCAGAATATTCAGCTTTACGAGATCCGATTCCCTGTACCCGATGAATTCGTAATCCATGGACGCATAGCCTTTTGAAAGAGACTTCAGCCTATCGTAGAAATCCCAGAGAATTTCGTTGAGCGGCAGTTCGTATTCGATGCGTATCCTGTCTTTGCCGATATAGGTAAAACCCTTCTGCACACCTCTCTTTTCCTGGCAAAGTTCAAGTACCGGGCCGACAAACTCCTGCGGGAGAAAGATAGTGGCCAGGACAAAAGGTTCTTCTATCATGTCATAGCTTTCCGGCAGAAGGGCCGGATTGTCAATATACGCGGCGTCCCCGTCGTCTTTTGTTATCCTGTAAACGACGGTCGGCGCCGTGCTGAGCAGAGCAAGGTCAAACTCCCGCTCAAGCCTCTCTTTTATGATCTCCATGTGAAGAAGGCCGAGGAATCCGCACCGGAAGCCGAAACCGAGTGCGAGGGATGTCTCAGGCTCGAAGGTGAAGGAGGAATCGTTCAGTCTGAGCTTGTTGAGAGCGTCCCTCAGATTTTCATATTGATGCGATGCGGTCGGATAGAGCCCGCAGAAGACCATAGGCTTGATGTCCTTGTAACCAGGGCATGGCTCTGACGCAGAATTCTCCGCATCTGTGATGGTATCGCCGATTCTTGTATCTTCTATGCGCTTTATGCCTGCAATGATATACCCGACTTCTCCGGAAGATAGTCCGGGAACAGACGTCATTTTAGGAGTGAATATGCCGACCTGGGAGACTTCGAAGGATGTGTCGGTCGCCATCAGCTTGATTTTCGAGCCCGGACCGACCTTTCCATCGAAGACCCTGACGAGTACTATAACGCCTTGATAATTGTCGAACCAGGAGTCGAAGATGAGGGCTTTCAGGGGTTTCTCATCTTCCCCACGCGGAGCCGGAATTTTGTGAACAATGGCCTCAAGTATCTCACGGGTGCCGATTCCTTCCTTGGCGCTTGCGAGGATGGCGTCCGAGCAGTCGATGCCGACGGCATCCTCTATCTGTTCCCTGGTTTTCTGAGGATCCGCGGCAGGTAAGTCGATCTTGTTGATCACGGGCACAATTTCGAGATTATGCTCGATGGCAAGGTAAGCGTTTGCGACAGTCTGAGCCTCGACCCCCTGAGATGCGTCGACTACAAGCAGCGCTCCCTCGCATGACGCGAGGCTCCGTGAAACTTCGTAGGAAAAATCCACGTGGCCGGGAGTGTCGATGAGGTTGAGAATATATTCATTTCCGTCCTCTGCCTGGTAGCTCAGTCTTACGGCATGGGCCTTGATGGTGATGCCTCTCTCCCGCTCCAGATCCATCGAATCGAGGACCTGATCCATCATCTCCCGGGCGCTCAACGCCCCGGTATACTCGAGGAGCCTGTCGGCAAGAGTGGATTTGCCGTGATCGATATGTGCTACGATCGAAAAGTTCCGTATTTTTTTTGTCATGCGTTTCATACGTTGAATGGTGAATTTTTATTTTAGCATATTGCGGCAATCAGGTCCGCGGGCAGTCTGTCAGTCCGAGGTGACACGGTTCAATTCCTGAAGCCAGATAAACTGCCTTTGTTATACGTTGGTAGCACTGATTTAAGTAACACCCCTAAACGCCTCTTAACCCCTCCCGTCCTCCCCTTAAGTTAAGGGGAGGTGAAGGTGGGGTTATGTCCGGCGAGGCTCCCGCTTCGTCTTCAGCCTCATCGAGACAACCCGTGATCTGACTTTTGAAATCGAGCCGTGTCACCCGATCTCCATCGTGCCTAAATTGCTTTACAGGGCCGCGTCATGGTACACTTATCAGATATTTTCGAGGGTGAACTATTATGCTTGATGACCGCATTGAGACCGGCTTGACATTCGATGATGTGCTTCTCCTTCCCGCGAAATCGGAGGTTCTTCCGAAGCAGGCGGATGTGTCCACTCTGCTCACGCGCAACATAAAAATCAACATACCGATCATCAGTGCGGCGATGGATACGGTGACAGAGGCCGAGCTTGCCATCGCCGTAGCCCGCGAAGGGGGTATCGGTATTATCCACAGAGCAATGAGTCCCGAGCGGCAGAAATCCGAAGTCGACAAGGTGAAGAAGTCCGAAAGCGGGATGATCATAGATCCTATTACAATACCGCCCGAGGCACCTATCTCGGACGCGCTGGCGCTTATGGAAAAATACCGGATATCGGGTGTGCCCGTGACGGAAAAAGGGAAACTCATCGGCATCATTACGAATAGAGATCTCCGGTTCGAGACGGAGTTCAACAGGAAAGTGTCTAAAGTTATGACGAGGGAAAATCTCATAACTTCAACCGTTGGCACGACCCTGGAAAAGGCTCAGAAAATACTCCACAAGTACAAAATCGAAAAACTTCCTATTGTGGACAGGAACAATAACCTCAAGGGACTGATTACCATAAAAGATATCGAGAAAAGAAAAAAGTATCCGAACGCGTGCAAGGACAGCATGGGCAGGCTCCGGGTGGGAGCAGCCATCGGCACCGGAGAGGACGCTCTGCACCGTGCCGACCTCCTTGTGAAGGCCGGGGTTGATGTCATTGTGATAGATACCGCTCACGGCCACACGGCCCCCGTATTGAATACGCTGAGAGCGCTGAAGAAGAGATTCGATGTTGATGTGGTTGCGGGCAATATCGCTACAGCCGAAGCAGCGAGAGATCTTATCAAGGCCGGCGCGGACGGCATAAAAGTCGGGATCGGGCCGGGTTCGATCTGTACGACGAGAATCATAGCCGGAGCGGGCGTTCCGCAGATTACGGCGATAGAGAAGTGCTTCGCTGTGGCCGCGAAATACAAGATTCCCTTAATCGCCGATGGCGGCATCAAATATTCAGGCGACATTATAAAGGCTCTCGCCGTGGGCGCCCATTCGGTAATGATCGGCAGTCTTTTTGCAGGCACCGACGAATCGCCGGGAGAGACGGTCCTGTTCCAGGGGCGTAGTTATAAAGTCTACAGAGGAATGGGTTCTATCGGAGCTATGGAGCAGGGTGCTAAAGACAGATATTTCCAGTCCGGCGTCAAAACGGCAAAACTTGTGCCGGAAGGGGTTGAGGGAAGGGTGCCCTACAAAGGACCTCTTTCGCAGAGCATACATCAATTGATAGGCGGTCTGCGTTCGGGCATGGGCTACTGCGGATGCAGGAACCTTGACGAACTGAGAAGAAAGGCGCGGTTTATCAGAATCACCAGCGCGGGCTTGAGGGAAAGCCATGTCCATGACGTTATCATCACCAGGGAAGCTCCCAATTACAGGCCGGAATGGTGAGGAGAAAGCAGGTAGCAAGCACTAAGTAGTAAGCGGTAATAAACGGCCCTTCATTGCATTAAGATGGATCTTCACGGTTTAGTGTCGGGCTGTCATTCCGGCAGTGTGTTGAGCCGGAATCCAGTGACTTTGT
>JBFLXP010000190.1:0-6171 GCA_040757315.1 Nitrospirota bacterium | reverse complement strand
ATCATAGGCAGAAAGACGGGACAATATTTCCCGTTGAGGTGTCCGCCGGAAGCTTCGTCCTGAAAGGACGCAACGTCGGATTTGAGGTTATCAAAGACATCACGGCGCGCAAGAAAGCAGAAGACGAACTGAGAAAATCGTATGAAACTTCACGCGCTCTTTCAACCCGTCTCACTCAGACACAGGAAACAGAGAGGCGGCGTCTGTCGAGGGAACTGCACGACCAGGTGGGACAAAATTTGACCGCCTTGAGTGTAAACTTGAATTATATGATCGAACATTTGTCAAATGAATCGGTCTCGGAAGTAGGCTCGAGGCTCGAGGACTCCAAAACGCTGATCAAGGAGATTATGAAGCCGATCCGGAACATTATGGCCGACCTCCGCCCGCGAATACTCGACGATTACGGTTTGGTATCTGCAATTCATTGGTACAGCGACCAGTTTTCAAAGCGCGCCAAACTACCTGTGGTGTTCAAAGGGGGACAACTGGAACCGCGTTTACCATCGGAAGTCGAGACCAATCTGTTTCGTATTTTACAGGAATCATTGACCAACATAGCCAAGCATGCGCATGCCGGCAAAGTCACCATAACCTTAAAAGAAGAAAAAGGAAGGGTCGAGCTTGGCATTGCCGATAATGGTGTCGGTTTTGATACGGAAAATGTCAATGAATGGACGGGGAAAAAAAGCTTTGGACTGATCGGAATGAGAGAGCGCGCTGAGGCGTCCGGGGGAAAACTCAGCGTGATATCCTCTCCAGGCAAAGGGACACAACTGATAATTGAGGTAAAGAGATAACATCAATGGCCATAAGTGTATTTTTGGCAGACGATCATGCGATCATACGCGACGGTCTGCGGATGATTCTGGAATCGCAAGGCGATATTGCTGTGGTAGGTGAAGCGGCAAATGGTCGAGAGACAGTGGCTGAAGTTAAAAAACAGTGTCCGGACATAGTAATTATGGACATTGTTATGCCTGAACTGAACGGCATCGATGCCACTATGCAGATCTCCGAAATATGTCCCTCAACACGTGTAATTGTACTTTCCGTTCTTGACTCTTCCGAGTACATTTTCGAGGCGTTAAAAGCAGGGGCAAGAGGTTATATATTGAAAGAGTCAGCAGGCGAGGAAGTGGTAAGGGCGATACGGACGGTGCGATCCGGACAGCATTATCTCAGCCAGGAAATCTCTGAGGCTGTGGTGACCGACTACATTAAACGGAGAGGACACACTGAAGAGAGGAGCCCGATGAGAAACCTAAGCAAACGCGAGAGGGAAATCCTGCAGCTTGTTGTCGAAGGAAAATCAGTCACAGAGATTTCTGCTGTCCTTTTCATCTCGTCTAAGACTGTAGAAACATACAAGAGCCGTATTATGCAGAAATTAGGTATCAAAGACATACCCAGCCTCGTAAGATATGCTATCAAGCACGGACTGTCCCCTTTATAAAGCACATTTCGGGGGCCTTTACCTTCCAGTTGCCTAAAATCAATGACGTTGTCTCTGCAGACCATTACAGATAGTTAATCTTACAGTTGCGTAAGGTCCAGACGCGTACAATATTCAGGCCTTGGTCCTGTCTGCACGGGGTTGGGGTAAACCAGGCTCTTCACACCGTGAATAAGCATTTTCAGAAATAGCCTACGCCGTTTGTCAAAGAAATCCTACAAGAGTTATCAAGAGAATCTTACAAGGGTCATCAAGAAATCTTCAATATCGTTTCAAGAAAAAGACCTATTTATTCCAAATATTTATGATGACAAATTCTAAAGATTCCCGATTGTCAGAAAGCAACAAAAATTGCATCTTATAAATAAACAGTTATTGTTTCAACGGCTGGCAGAAGCAATGCAATTAAAGTTTTCAAAAGGGTTCTCATCCGATGGCAGATTGGAAAAAGGATAGAGCCGAAGGAGAATGATGATGAAGGTACTAAGCAGAAAAACAATCCTCCCGGCTGTGATGATGTTCACGCTGGCAACATCGGTTATCTTTATGTCCGCACTGATAAACAAACTGGAGGCAGATGCGGATCGCTCCAGGGAGCTGAAAGTATTTGAAGAGGCAATAACCGTTGTGAGGCTGAAATATGTGGAAGATGTTCAGCCGAGGGAATTGATAAACGGCGCTATCAAGGGAATGATGGGATCTCTTGATCCGCGTTCAGACTTTGCTGCATCGGACAAATATGAAGAGATTGCGGGCGCTAAAGGGATTCTAATGAGAAGACTTATGGGCGCTGCTGAAGCGGATGTTGACAACCATGAGGGATTAAGACTATTTGAAGAGGCACTGGCAACCGTCAGGAAGAATTATGCAGCGGATGGAACAGCGAATATTCGATCGAGGGATCTCGTCTACAGCGCCATCCAAGGGATGGTAGGATCCTTGGATCCACATTCGGAGTTTATGACCCCGGAACAGTACAAGGAGATGCGGGTGGACGCAAAAGGAGAATTTGGCGGGATAGGGGTCAAATTGGATATCAGGGGAGAGATGCTCACTGTGGTCGATCTCATTGACGGGACTCCCGCATTCAGAGCAGGGATAAAGGAAGGCGACCGGATTGCCAAGATCAACGACAAGTCCACTGAAAACATGACTCTTCAGGAAGCCATAGACGAAACAAGAGGCATGCCATCAACAATGGTCAAATTGACCATTTTCAGAGCAGGCTGGAAAGAGACAAAGGATCTCGTTATTAGACGAGAACAGATAAGAATTGACAGTGTCGAATCAGCAACGCTCGGCGGCCGCATCGGTTATATAAAAATCCGCCAATTCCAGGAACAGACTGCATCCGAATTTTCTGCTGCATTGTCGGGACTGGTGCAAGAGGGTGTAAAGTCTCTTATTCTTGATCTCAGGAATAATCCCGGCGGGCTCCTTCACAGTGCAGTCGATGTGGCAAGCCAGTTCATCCCGTCCGGGAAGTTGGTCGTATACACTCAGAATAGGAGTGGAAAGAAAAAAGAATATCGAAGCGGCAAGAATGCTCTCTATACTTCCATCCCATTGGTTGTTCTCGTTGATAAAGGGAGTGCCAGTGCATCCGAGATACTCACGGGAGCCTTGAAAGACTGGCATAGGGCTGCAATAGTCGGTACTGCAACCTATGGAAAAGGGTCGGTTCAGACAGTTGTGCCCCTTGAGGACGGTTCAGCTTTAAGAATCACAACGGCACGATATTATACTCCAAGGGGGACCTCGATACAGTCAACGGGGATAACTCCCGATGTTGTCGTCAAGTCCGCGTTGGGAGAGAAGAAAGGCCCGGGTGCAATGATAATTGAGCAGAAAGAAGATATTCAACTGCAGAAGGCTATGAATCTCCTAAGAACCGGGACTTCCGGAAATTGCAGCTCAGCCCATTCCAGGAATGAACTGCAGGCGCCGTCGACAAGTCTTTTGTGAGGAGTTAAAAATGCTTAGAAAAAAGATTCAATCAACCCTGTCTGTCGAGCCAATCATCATAAAAGTCGAAGACCGGAACGAGATAAACAACCAAATAGGATCGCATTTTAGGGAGATTCGAGAGGCAAGGGGCATGTCTCAGCATGATCTCGGCATGGCTATCGGCCTGTCGGAAGACATCGCTCAACAGCACATCTACAAATACGAAAAAAGTATAATCCGCATTCCGATCGACATTGTCGTTCAGATTGCCAAGGTCTTAAGCGTAGACCTCATAGTCAACGGTGATAAGATGATATTAATACCCCGCTAAGACCCTCCAGACATTGTTGAATCTATTCTGATCGCGGCCCGGATAAGGGAGGCCGTATCCCGCCCGAAAAGAAAATGCCTGCGCAGCCGTAAGATGTTCCTTCGTGAACCTGCGAAATATTCAGTTCCGATTCAGTATGTGATAAAATTAGCATGAAGAATGTCGGCAAAATGCAAGTTATCTCGCCGCACCATGGCACAGACTATGTCCGGTGAGAAGAGTAGCACAGAGAAGTGTCGGTTGATAACGGTATCTTAAACGGGGAGGCAAAACTGTGAAGATCAGCGAGATCATGACCAAGAAAGTGTACACCATCGGACCCAATAGCAGTTTAAGGGAATGTGCGAAAATCCTGGAAAGAACGCCTGTGAATGGACTCGTCGTTACGGAAGGGAAAGAAGTTGTTGGTGTTATCACAAAAACCGATATTTTCAAGGCAATCCTGCCACGTTACCCGGAAAATATCGAAGAGGAGCGCCACATGTCGGACCTTGAGTACATTAAGGCGCGAGTCGGCAAGTTTTTTGAAATGAAAGTGAAGGACATAATGGGTTCCCCTCCGATTACGGTCAGCGGCGACGTACCCATTATTCGGGCCGGCTCAATCATGTTGCTCCGCAGGGTGAAACAGATTCCCGTTGTGCGGGAAGGACAACTTGTGGGCATAGTAACTCTTACCGATATCATTGGCAAAACATTGAAGAGACTTGAATCGCCGAAAGGCAGATCAGCTCAAAAGAAGGCTTAGCCGTGGAATCGAGAATCGTAAAAGTCGACAAAGATTTGAATAAGAATATAGGGTCCCTTATAAAGGAGATTCGCGAAGCCAGAGGAGTATCCCAATATTATCTCGGCATAGCTATCGGCCTATCGGAGGAAATTGCCCAACAGCATGTATATAAATATGAAAAGGGTATCATACGCATTCCTATTGACGTCGCCTTCAGTATTGCCAAAGTGCTTAACATTGACCTGATCATTAACGGCGACAATATGATATTTATCCCCCGATAGTAAATTGAGGTTCGCCAAAACACTACAATTAACTTTTGCTTATATTTTTATAAACCAAATTAAGTTGACAAAGAGATTCTTTTGTGTTTTCATTTAGTTAGCGGACTGTAATTATTGCACTATCGGCTTTTGCAACCTGGTATCATTGTTGCCACTCGTTCGCTCTTTAATCAGACTTCCTCGAAGCTTGACTTCGGGATGAAAGGGCATTCCTGACCCGCAATAAACTGCGGAACAGATTTCAGGAATCCGGAGTTATAAAGTTGGGAACTACGGCAAAAGGGAGTAGCAAAAAGAAGACGATTTTAGCTAATGATTTAAGTGAATGCCAGGCAATTTTTGACTCTGAAAAAGATCTCATAATGGTGCTTGATACCAAGCTGATAATCAAGAAAGCAAATCGTGCAACTTCTCGATTTCTCAAGAAGCCTCTGAATCGCATAGTCGGCAAAACCTGCTATAGGTTGATTCATGGAATAGATAGGCCTCCCGGCGGATGCCCGCTCGACATGATAATCAAATCGAAAAAGCATGAAGAGGCAGAGTGTTATTTGTCCGAGAAAGACATCTGGCTGCGGGTTTTGAGCGATCCCATATTCGATAGAACCGGCAGGATGAGAAGGATTGTTCTTATTATTAGGGATATAACTGATTTCAGACGTACCGAAGCATTACTCAGGGAATCCGAAAGAAGGTTCAAGACGGTTTTTGATTACGCAAATCATGGCATTCATGTCATGGATATGGTTGAGAACAAAACTCTGATGGCAAACAGGACGCTATGTGAAATGCTGTGTTACAGTAACGAAGAGTTCAAGAACCTTAGGCTTGATGATATTTATCCGCAGGAAGCCCTCCCCCCTGTTGTGGAACAGCTTAAGAAGTTGTTGCGCGATGAGATTGATATCGCCAAGAAAGTTGCGTTGGTGAGAAAGGACGGCAGCGTTCTTTACGCCGATGTCTCCGCAGCTCCCTTCATGTTCGGCGGAAAAACATACGTGATGGGCATCTTTAGACACACAGCATAAACGTCGCAGAATTGAGGTAGTTCTTAAGTCTACGCGCATCCTGCTTGTATCCCAACCGCACGAACATTAGATTCCTGCGGTCCGTCTTGGTGCGTCAACCGCTTATGATACAATATCAGGAAAAGAAATGTGCGCAGAGTTCTTTACATTATGAAAGACATCATTAAGGCATTTCTTCATCCTCGCGATTTTTTCAGTTCGGCGGGCGCCGACCCGTACAAGAGTCTCAAAATACGTGTGGTTTTGTTGGATGCCTTTCTCTCGCTGCTGCCCTTGTTCATCGTCGTCACCACAAGCTATTTCTGGTTTCAATCCATTTTGAAGGACGATTACCGGAGCCAGATAAAATGGCAGATCGAGAATACCAGGCAATCCCTTGATTTCTTTCTTGAAGA
>JBFLXP010000189.1:0-6174 GCA_040757315.1 Nitrospirota bacterium | reverse complement strand
ATCTCGGAATATGTGGAATTGCATACTTCGGCATCCATGACAACCATGCCCGGAAACTGGGGGAAAATCCGAACCAGAGCTTTTCCGTATGCCTTGCGAGTGGCAACAGGTTTGTCCGCCGGGTAGCTGACGTCACCAAATGGCTGCGGCTCAATTTTCTCCGGACTAAGATCTGATGGTTTGGGGATTCTTCCTCTGACCGATCTATCCACATCGCCCAGTTCCAGCAGCGCCTTCTGCAGCTCTTCTCTCTGCGGAGCCTTGCCGTGCCATCCACCCTTGTCTTCGAGAAAGGAGACTCCCTTCCCTTTAACTGTTTTGGCAATGACCATGACGGGACGGCCTTTCACGTTAACGGCTTTTTGATAGGATCGAAGAATGTCCGGCACGGAATGGCCATCCGTCAGAATTGTCTCCCAGCCAAAGGAAGAAATCCTTCTTTCGTAAGCGGCGAGATCGTGGCCGTACATAGTCTCTCCCCGCTGGCCCAATCTGTTCACATCGATAATCCCGATTAGATTATCCAGCATGTAATGCGCCGCAATCTGTATAGCCTCCCACTGCGAGCCTTCCGACATTTCGCTGTCGCCGAGGAGCACGTACGTCCTGTATGGCAGCTTGTCAAGATATTTTGCATTCATGGCCATTCCAACTCCTATCGAAAGTCCCTGCCCGAGTGAACCCGTGGCGGCTTCAGTATATGGAAAGGCAATGGTCGCATGACCCTCGAGAGGGCTGCCGAATTTCCTCAGCGTCATCAATTCTTCCTCTGTAACCTTGTCGGCGGCGGCCCATAAGGAGTAGAGGAGGGGCGCTGCATGCCCCTTGGAAAAGATTAGCCTGTCATTGTTCGGATGCGCCGGATTGTCTGCGTCAAACCTGAAAATTCCTCCGAATAAAAGACCGGTCATAAGATCGGTTGCCGAGAGCGAGGAGGTGGGATGTCCTGAGCCGGCCTCTGCCGTTGAGGAAAGAATATAATAACGAATTAATCTTGCCAGTTTTTTTAAATCTTCAATAGCAGTCATCATTCACCTCGTGCGTATTTCTTGAAAACTTCATGACCTCCAAATTGACTCCTTAACGCAGAAAGAATCTGCCCCGTGTAGCTCGGGCTCATTTCGGACTGCAATCTGAAATTAAGTGCTCCTTCAATTATCGGCGCAGTGAGTCCGAGTTCTTTCGCAGCTTCTACAGTCCACACTCCTTCTCCCGTATGCCCGACAGAACCGGAGACTTTTTCAAGAGCTACGCCGTTTTCTTCGAAAGCCTTCTTCAGCCAGCCTATTAATCTTGATTCGATCACACTTCCGTGATTATAAAGATCGGCTACTTTAGTCAAATCGAGATTGAACGGTGAAGCCTCTAAAATCGAAAAGCCTTCAGCTATCGCCTGCATCATTCCGTATTCAATCCCATTATGGATCATCTTAACAAAATGGCCGGCGCCGGATTGCCCGACATACGCACAGCCTCCTTCAGCAGATAAATCCTTAAAAAACTTCTCATTCCTTTCAAAAACCTCCTTCTTGCCGCCTACCATGATGCATGCGCCGTTTCTGGCTCCCCGGGGGCCTCCGCTGACTCCTGCATCCATGAAATCTATTCCCTTCTCCCCGAGTTCTTTGCTGCGCCTCATCGACTCCCTGTAAGGTGAGTTCCCTCCGTCAATGATCGTGTCGCCTTCCCCGAGAAGTAAGGAAAGCTCACTTATCAGAGAATCGACTACTCGATAAGGAACCATGATCCATATGAGACGAGGAGCTTTCAGGGATAGGGTCAATGACTTCAATGAACCGGCTGGACGGGCGCCCAACCTGGAAATCTCATTTACGACACCTTCGTTCTTGTCAAAGACAGTTACTTCGCAACCCTTCTCCAGAAGACGCTCAACCATGTTGAATCCCATTTTTCCCAGACCCACGTATCCCAGTTTCATTTCAGAAACCCCTTCACCGTACAGTCACAAGATTCGCCATGCCTGCCTCCATATGATACAGGTTGTGACAGTGGTGCATCCAGACTCCCGGATTGTCCGCAATGAATTCGATTGCACCCCGGCCCATATGTGGCGGGATGATTATTGTATCTTTCTTAGCTCTTACACCGGTGACTCTCCCCGTGCCGACGACTTCGAAAAAATGGCCGTGAAGATGCATAGGATGAGGCATCATGCTCATGTTGAAGTATTCGAATCTCACGACTTCACCCGTTCCGACGCTGAAATCTTCCGAATTCGGATACATCCTCCCATTAATCGTCCAGTAGGGAGACCCCATCATACCCCCTGAAAGATTCATTCTGAAGATCCGGCCGACTCCGCCGAGTACGGGTCTCACATGCCTTTCATCCTTACCTTCCAAAAGTCCGTAATCACTTATCCGGAATCTCGAAAGAGTGTCGTCATCGTAACTCTTCGATGAAATACCTTCATATAGAAGGGTGCCGAGAAACCATCCGCCTACAGGGCTTCCGTCTCTGAGGTTATAGATGAGCCACCTGCCCGGACTGTTTGCATGTAATTCGACATCATATCTTTCACCCTGCCCGATTCTCAGAGCGTCAACCTCTGCAGGCATTACCGGTCTTGCATCCGCATGAGTTATTTTCAGAGAATGTCCGGAAATCCTCAGCGTATATATTGTTGAGGACGAAGGATTGATAATGCGCAGCCTCACTTTGTCCCCTTTTCTCACCTTTAAAGGTTCAGATGCACTGAAGACCTTTCCGTTGAGGGCATAAGCATCGTAAAGAGGCTCGCGGAGAGGCTCACCCGGACGCGGACTTCCCCTCATCATTCCCATCATCCCTCGACCCATCATGCCGCCGCCCATCATCCCCATACCCATCATCCCCATGCCGGGTTGTATCTTTCCCATTCTTGAAGCCTCGGGGCCGCCGCCGTCAATCGCCGCCCAATCTTCAAGAAGAAGGATATACTCCCTGTCATAACCCATTTCCTCTTTTTTTGGCTCAACGATCAAAGGGCCGTAAAGCCCGCGGTCGAGCTGGTAGGAGGCATGAGAATGATACACATACGTTCCCGCCGGAAATGCTTCGAATTCATAGGTGAATGTCCCACCCGGCTCAACCGGTTTCTGCGTAACATAGGGCACACCGTCCATCCTGTTGGGCACAGGTAGCCCGTGCCAGTGAATGGTAGTCGCCTCCGGAAGATTATTCTTGAAGATAACCCTCAGTGTTTCTCCCTCCTTCACTCTTATTCCAGGCCCGGGCGCCTGTCCATTGTAAGTCCAAGCCTTGAAAGTCTTTCCGGCGCCCAAATCAACTTTATTTACAGAAGCGGTAAGCTTTATTTCCTTGACATTCTCAGCAAATGCGCTTTCCGTCATGTTGAGTCGTGCGACACCGCAAAATAGCAAAGCCCCTCCAATCCCCGCATATTTCAAGAATTCCCGTCTTTCTAATTCTTTCATCTACGATCCTTTCCTCTCAAGAACATCTTTGTTTATCCCTCCCCTTGCGCATCTCCTTGAGATGGGTCTGCTTACTCAAATCTTACCGAATTTTCGGGCGATTTCAACGCAGAACTCATAACCAGAGATTATACAATTGCGGACAGTCTTCACCTTTGCCCTTCCTATCTGAATCGTCAGGCTCTTGTCACCCGCAAGCCATTTGCAACAGCCAGGATCTCCGATGATTCATGAACAAAAACAGCAAAGGCAACGCTCATGAGACCCGCAAGGGCAGAAGGAATGAGCACTGCCAGGATGAAAATAGAGAAGGCAATATTCTGCCCGCTAATCATTCTTGTCCTCCTGCCGATTCTTATTGCAAAAGGTACTTTTGTAAGATCATCAGCCATTAACGCAACGTTGGCTGCCTCTATAGCGGCATCTGTCCCCGCTGTACCCATGGCCATGCCTACACTTGATCTGGCGAGAGCAGGGGCGTCATTTATGCCGTCACCGACCATGGCAACGGCTCCGTATTTTTCTTCAAGCTCTTCCACAGCCTTAATCTTGTCCTCCGGCTCCAGTTCGGCACGCACATCATCAATATTCAATTCCCTTGCTATGGCCCTTGCCGTGAGGTCATTGTCCCCTGAGAGCATAACAACCTTCATTCCCAGCCTGTGAAGCTCTTCGATCACATCTTTTGCCTTTGGTCTTGTTTCATCCCTCATCGCGATGATACCGTAAACATTCTTTTCTGTTCCTACCATAACAACTGTTTTACCGTCGCTTGTCAATCTCTGAATCATTGACCTGTCATCCTGATTAACAAGCCCGAACTCCTTACTTCGGTAGGCGTCAATTTTACCGGCAATCCTTTCTTTGTAACTTGGTAAGTCTGGCCGTCGATGGTTAGAAGGCCATTATTAAAACTCAAGGTAGCGGTTTCGCCCAGGTCTTTCTTCTGTATCCTCTTTAAAACCGCCTTCACTCTGTATACGAGTTCCCTCGGGCTGAAAGGCTACGCTAAGCAAGACAGCAAATGCCTCATTTCATTCCATCCCTCCGTAGGCGTGGAGTCCTGACAGCAAAAGATTCACTCCGAGATAGGTAAATATTACCGCCAAGAAACCCATTACTGCAACAATCGCTACCTTCTTTCCCCTCCACCCACGTATCATTCTTCCGTGGAGATAAAAGGCATAAATAAACCAGGTTATGAGAGACCATGTCTCTTTCGGGTCCCAACTCCAGTAAACACCCCAAGCCTGATCGGCCCAGATAGCGCCGAAGATTAGTCCTCCTAAAGTGAATATGGGAAATCCGATAGCAATACTCTTATAGGTAATTTCATCGAGCATATCTGCTGTGACGTTCAATTTTGAAATAGCCTTTCTCAGAAAAGAACCGTATCTCCAGATTATGAACATGGCGGCGATCGACAGAACCCAGCTCAGTATTTTGACAATAGGCGACGTACTGAAGAACGATGATTTGAACAGGTAGGTTTTTATAAAGATGTCGGGCTTGACCGCAACCTTAAAGGTCAAGAGGTCGATTCCCATGGCAACGAAGAGGATAGCAAAAATACTAAAGGTACAGGTCCAGAATATATACGACAATTGGCTTCTTTTCTCTGTCGTTACGATAAGATACATCAGGCCTGTGCTGAAAGATAACGAAAAAGCAGCATAGGCAATGAAACTCATCGTTACATGGGCAAGAAGCCAGTTGCTTTTCAGCGCAGGCACCAGGGGCTGGATTTCCTTGGAGACGCCGGTCAGATCGATAAACGCGAGGGCGAGGCCTGCGACAGGCGTAACGAACGCCCCGAAGGAACGATTCTTGACCTTAAACTCTATAAACAGATACCCCAGAATCAGACACCAGACAAAAAATGCGAGCGATTCATAAAGGTTTGTGAGAGGAGCCGAGCGCATAAATCCCATACCGCTTAAATCTGCAAATTCCTTCCATCTCAGGATAATCGCACCTGTTTGTGATACAAATCCCAAGATCGTTATCGCTGTGGCCAAAATGCCAATCTGCTGTTTCCTGAAGGCAAGATAGGTAATATACGTCATCATGGCTACGAAGTAAGCCATTGTCGATATCCCGAAGAAAACTGAACTTTCCATTTATTTACTCCCTCCCCTGCTTTTTGAGGATGGAGATAATTCTTTCTATCTTCCTCTCAAATGCAGTCCTGTTCTTATTTGCAGTTGCGCCGATAATAACCCTGGTGTTATTTTTTTCTTCGACCAGTTTTACCCATATTTTCCGGTGGCTCATGAAAAAGGTAATGAAAAGCCCTATGCTCATGGCAATGCACCCGAAATAGACAATCCATACGCCGGGGTCTTTCCTCACCTGCAAACCGGTAAACTCGACGCCCCAGTAATCAATGAATTCAACTCTCGGTCCATCAGGAAGCTGCCAAGTCTGAGGGTGTCTTTTTAATATCCATCCTGAGTATTTGTATTTGCCCGATTCATAGAAGTCGATAAGAACTGCCGGATTATCCATATGATTTGCATAGGTGGATGCCTGGCCCTGTTCATCTATCTTGAGAGCCGGACTGAAGTTTATTATCTTTCCTGAGATACCGGTGCCCGGAAGCTGGAATGTGTCTCCGTACCGCAGGTTGATTGTGGAGCTTTGACCGCCGGCTGGAGCGACATTGAATATGAATATCCCTCTGTTAAGGCCGTCCGGTACAAGGCCAAAACTCGACTGATAAAATGTTATGCCTTCG
>JBFLXP010000188.1:0-6195 GCA_040757315.1 Nitrospirota bacterium | reverse complement strand
GAAACGCAGGCAGATGTGCAGTCACGGAATTACACTGACAGAAGTTCTTTTTGTCGTATGTTACAGGCACAAATATAGCGCAAGACCTACGTGCCTGATCATCTGTCTTCTCGTCTTAATCCTTTTTCCCACTTCAGGCTCCGCACAATCGATGAACGATTACTGTCTTACCCCTCCGTATGTTGTGGCCGGAGTCCAGCCCAATCTCCTTTTGATGATCGACAATTCAGCGAGTATGCTCGACTTAGCATACTTGTCCGGCTCCAAAGCGTACTGCTATGACAACTCTTATGACAATTCAAAAGACTATGCAGGTTATTTCAGCAGGATCGATCAGACGACACTTGCAGTCACGTATCCGATTTATATCTATGTCGAGAGTAGAGGTCTCTTTCAATTCAAGGAAGTTCCATCCATGCCGGGAAGCTGTACATATGGGGGTTCTTCTTCGATTGCGCCATATGTGTGCATAAATGTGACTGGCGGTGAAGGACAGCGTGTAATAGACAAATTCGTTGCAAGCGGCAGGTTCCTTAATTGGCTGGCGTCTTCGAAATTTGATGTTCAAAAGCAGGCTCTCACCGGCGGGAAATATGACCCGGAGCAGAAAATCCTGACGGGTGAGTCGAGAGGGTGTGCGGGCAGAAGATTTATCAGAGAAACGACTGCGCTTAGTGGTGTTACTTTCGCCGTGAGGGGACCACATGCGTGGGAGCCTGATTATGCCGGCCCGGAAACACAGGCCGGTCTGACGAGAATAGAAATTTACGAGGGCTCATACGACGAGAAGTCATGTCTGTCAGCGATAGAAGCATGGCAGACGGGCAATCAGGGCAATTGGGAGTCGAACACCAGAAAATGCTTCGACCCCTCCGCGGACAATCAAATGTCGGATGAATCGTCAGTTTTCATCGAAGGCGCAAAAGCCTGTTTCAGGATAAAAGAGAACTCCGAAATGGGTGCGAGCGGTGAAGGTCTTTTTTCAGGTGTAAGTCTTCACGAATTGAAAGAGGCCTGCGCCGGGATATATGCCAACTGTCCAGGCGATATAGACGTTTGTCGGGCGCTGAACGATGAGACAAGAGGAAGCTATATATGTTCGGGTGACGTCGCCCATGTCGATCCATTTCCCCCTTACGATTCTCTGCGGATTGACCGCCGTGGTTTTCTCGGAACATGCTGGCAAGAGAATGCCGGAAGGTGGCCTCCAGGCGATGATTGCGTGAAAAATGAACTTCTCCATTTCTGCAGCGGATACGCAAACGCAGAGGTAATCGACCCTTCACAGGGTGCCGCAGACACGCCCGCAACAGGAAATATCCCGGCGATAGTAATGGATGCGGGGGCCCGGACTCTCGGCAATCCGCTCGCCCCGGCAGGAAGCGGAGACAAATTTTTCTATGCGAAGGTGAGCACCATCTCATATCAAGGAATGAACCAGGAGCCAAAAGGACTCATTCAGGAATTCGGAGGCAAACAACTTGTAAGACTCGGGGCTATGAGTTTCAACTCTATCGGCTCGGATTCGGAGAATTTGCCGGCCGACTCTACCGTTAAGAATCTCGATGGAGGCCGACTACTTGAGAACGGTTATATCGGCGATCCAATTGGAGATCACCATTCCGGCCTGATAGCCGAGATAGATGCATTAAAGGCCGCTTCATGGACGCCTTTATCGGAGGCTTTCTACAACGCAATAGGTTATTTTTCTCAAAATAGGGGGATGAGGATCAACCCTGGTGATTTCAAGACGGCTCCCGAAAAGAATAATCCCGTTCAGTACCCTTGCCAGAAGAACTATATCCACATCATTTCCGACGGCATGTCCACCGCAGACCAGGAGGCGAATGTACGGAATTTCGTCAGGGGGAAGATTCAGCCGGCAGAAAAAGATTCGGGATCAAATGATGACAGCCTTGTCACGACCGCTGCTTCGCCGTCATTTGCGGCGCTTCCGAAATTTTTCGGAAGTCTGAACCTCGACGACCTTGCATGGTACGCGCACAATTTCAGCATATTCGATCCGGCATACTCCAGGTTCAGCACAGATCCAAAATTCCGGATTCAAAATGCCAAGGATGTGATCAGTACTTACGTTACTTATACGGGCGATCCATGCCCGCATAAGAACGCCGAAGGTTTTTGTGACAGCGTAACGGAGACGGACGCTGAAAGATTGATGCAGGAAACAGCCTTACACGGCGGCGGCCTCTCGGCATATCAGCGTGTTGAGGATTTCGCAAAGCTGTACGGCGACCTGAGACAGAGTTTTCTGGAAATTACTCACAAGGCGTCCTCCGGCACATCCGCGTCTGTTCTCTCATCGGGCGAGGGCAGCGGTGCCAACCTTCTGCAGGCGCTCTTCTTTCCGGAGCGGACTATCGGCGGAACAACGCTGGCGTGGACCGGCTCGGTCTATAGTTTCTGGTATTACATTGATCCGCTTTTGGGCATGAGCGGCATCAGGGAGGACACAAAAAGTCCTCTCACGCTCAATCTGAAGGACGATTATATAATGAAGTTCGGTTATCCCGCTTCTGCGACTGATGACAACGCAGTGGCAAATCTTTACTGGGACTCCGATGGAGACGGGGACATCGATCACGATAGAGGGATCAAGTATCTGGATGAATACCTTAACGCCCCTGCGGACGGCATTAAATATCTGTGGGAAGCGGGAAAGCAGCTCTGGAAGAAAGACCCTTTATCCAGAAATATTTACACATTTGACGGAACGAACAGAAGGACGATTGCAAACATCCCAAATCCGATAACGGAAAGCGATCCGCTGAAGTCGTTCCTGGGATCGAACGTGGGCGAAGCCAACGCGATAGTCCGGTATACCAGAGGGGAGGACACGCCGTTCGTTCCGCCCGTTTCTCCGGGATATAATCCCAATTTCAGGGACAGGAAGATTACTATAGACGGTATCTCACAAACGTGGAAGCTGGGAGACATAATCGCTTCCACCCCGAAGATGGCCGCGTGGATTCCGCTGAACACGTACCACAAAGTCTATTTCGATGAGTCCTACGGTCCGATCGGACACGATCCGAAACCTGCCGACCCGCCGGACCCGAAACACTTCATTTCAAGAGCCGGGTATAAAAGGAGGGGAACGGTTTTTACCGGTGCAAACGACGGAATGCTCCACGCGTTCAATCTCGGCGCGGTCAGGCTCTACGAGGAGAAATTCAGAAAGGCCGATATCTCCGGAACGGGACTGGGTGAAGAGATGTGGGCTTATATCCCAAAGCACTCTCTTCCGTACCTGAAACATCTGACCGACCCTGACTACTGCCACATGTACTTTGTCGATGCAGTTCCATATTTGTTCGATGTCAGCATCGGAGGCCATCCGGCCGGCGCCATAAGTCCGGTCAGTTGGAGAACCATACTTATCGGCGGAATGCGACTGGGAGGCGCTTGCAAGAACGATGACACTTCCCACGGCGTAAAGACGCCTTTGCCCGGAATCGGGTATTCTTCGTATTTTGCGCTCGACGTGACCGATACGCTATCTGATGCCTCGGCGCCGCCTGAAATTCTGTGGGAATTTTCCGATGAGGATATAGCGAGGTTGTTCGGCGCCTCAGAACTCGATACAGGCGGATTAGGATTTACCACATCCGGCCCGGCCATATTGAGAATAGGTCAGAAGGGCAAGAACGGAAAATGGTTCGTCGTCTTCGGCTCCGGACCGACAGGTCCGATTGACGGTGCAACACATCAGTTCCTTGGTCACTCCGACCAGAAACTTAAACTCTTCATTATCGAGTTGAGGCAAAAGCATGGCGCAGGAAGGATCGAAAGCGGAGAGATCTGGAGACTGGATACCGGTCTCTTGAATGCGTTCGCGGGGTCGCTGGCGGGCGGTCCGGTCGACGTCGATCAGAATAATCCGGGAAGTCGGGGGTTCTATTCGGACGACGCTCTTTACTTCGGATACACACAGGCTGAAGTTGAGCCTGCGACTTCGAACTGGACAAAAGGGGGAGTGTTGCGGCTTGTGACCCATGAATCCGATAACCCGGCGGCATGGGATCTGAGCGCGGTCATCGAGGATATCGGTCCTGTAACGGCTGCCGTATCCAAACTGCAGAATTATACGCCGGGCAAAGAGGCGCTGTGGCTGTTCTTCGGTGACGGACGTTACTACTACAAAAGAGCCGCAGACGTGGACGATGCCGGCGGCAAGAGGAAGCTGTATGGATTGAGAGAACCTTGTTTCGAGACCGAGGATGGAGACGCTGAACTGAGGCCGGGCTGTGGAGCGCATTTTACGGATGGTCGGCTCGGAGACGTGACGTTCAGTTCGGCCAACGCGGAACACGACGGCTGGAAGATACGGCTGGATCCCTGCACCGACGGTGAGGGGGCCCCTGTGCTCTCATGCGGGGATTCCGATGTGTATAGAAGCGAGCGGGTGATAACAGACCCGCTTGCCACGACCATAGGAGCCGTTTTCTTTGCCACCGTGAAACCCTCGGCAGGAGTGTGCGATTGCGGCGGGTCGACCCATTTGTGGGCTGTCAAATATGACACGGGCGGGGCCCTGAAGAAAGGGGTGCTGAGAGGAAAAGCGCTGATTCAGGTTTCGACAGGAAGCGTCATAGAAAAGGATTTGGCGACAGCCTTCACGCAAAAAAAAGATGAAGGAGCGCCTGAAGGTGAAACAGTTGAATACAGAAGGACCGACGCGGAGGCGGGTGTGACCACTCAAGACAAACCCAGGATTATTGTTCCGCCAAAGCCGATGCGACGCATACTTCACATCAGGGAACAATGAGAAACGAAGGAGTCTCTTTACTGGAGCTCGTTGTGGCGATGAGCGTTATCTGCGTTCTTGCAGTAGCCCTCGGCTTTTCGTTCCAGGGCTGGATGGGCGCCTATAGAGTGGAAAGCGAGACGAAAGAATTATACAGTGATTTGATGGATGCAAAAACAAGAGCGATGACGAGAAATCAAATGCATTTTATTCTGCTCGACACAGAGAACTATCAGATATTCGAGGACACAAACAACAACAGCAGCCCTGATCCTTACTCGGGCGATAACCCAGTCGGCGGCTACACGAATCCGAAGAATCTTGCGTTTCCGCTCGAAAGAACGGGGATGATCACTTTTGACACGCGGGGATTGACAGCTTCCGCTGCTGCGGTATCCATTCCTGTGAGTCCACCGCCGGGAGTGGTCCCGGACTACAACTGCGTTATCATTTATCAATCGAGGATCAGGCTCGGAAGAATGTATGAGGGCACCTGTGGCGGATAATGAGTACGGTGTAAGCCTTGTCGAGGTGCTGATAGCCCTGACAATCCTACTCCTCGTTTTTACCGGACTTCTCCATGGCGCCCTGCTGGGAATAGATAATAATCTCAGGAACCTGCTTAGGGACGAGGCTGTTTCGGTGGCGGACGAATATATGATGCGATTGAAAAACATGCCTTTTGATGATCTGTCTGCGGGGAGTGCATGTCAGGACGTGCCCAGGCCTGTCCGGAACACGACAAAGATATTTACAGTGTGCAACGACGTCGCCGATCTGGATGCAACTCCGGACACCAGAAGTATAGCGGTGGTTGTTGGGTGGGATCATAAAAATGAGGACACTCCGAAGGATCCAACAGGCAGAGAATATCAGCACAGCATAACAACAGTTAGAAGGAGATGACCATCAGAGAAGCCGGCTTCACGTTGATTGAACTCTTGATTACGATGGTCGTGTTTGTTCTGACCATTCTCGCGGCGACCGCGATATTTGTGCCCCTGCTTGCTCAATTCAAACAGCAGAGCAAGATTGCGGAAAGCGCTCTTGAAGAGACGGCGGGGCTTGAGATGCTGCGGAGGGATATAGAACACGCAGGATACGGAATCCCGTGGAGTATACAGGGGGGCGTTGCATACTCGGAGGCTTTATCCTCTCCGGCAGACAATTACAACGAAACTACAGTAGATGGAACTACCGATCCTCCGAGGGCAATCCAGAGCGGCAACAATGTCTTCTACCCCAGAATAGTAAAAGGGTCCGATTACCTGGTAATCAGAGCCACGAGCGTTGCAACGAACGATGCAGCTTCAAAATGGACGGAAGTTAAGAGGACGCCGAACGGCGGGACGTTCGTCAAGAAATGGAATGCTACCGCGGCTGACCTGAAACAGAATGACAGAGTCATTGTTCTCATCACGAGCAGG
>JBFLXP010000187.1:0-6238 GCA_040757315.1 Nitrospirota bacterium | reverse complement strand
ACAATTTGTACCCTATTTTCCTCAAAAACTCCTTCCTTTGGGCCTTGTCCTGGGCCGTTTCGACCCCTTTCGGAGAAAACCCGTCTATCACCCCGAGGATGCCTCCTCCCATCGCGGTTACTCCCACTGCAACTTCGACCGGATTAGCCGTCGCGCAGAAGATCCTGCATACTTCGGGGCAGTTTTTGATCTGATTGAGAACATTGATGGGGAAAGCGTTCTTCAGAAGCACGCAAAAAACGTGGCCGGCGCCGATTATCTGAAGATTCTTCACACAGATCGACACCAGTTCCGCGTCGTTTCCCTCTGTTCTTATCAGGCACGGGCCTGAAGCCTCCGTAAAGGCGACGCCGAATTTCGCCTGCGGCACGGTAGTGGCGATGATCTCGTACAGGTCTTCAGCCGTCTTTATGAAATGGGTCTGTCCAAGTATAACGTTACAGCCTTCGGGTATCTCTATCTGGACTGTCTTCGTCTCCATGATTACCTCCTTTGAGCATGCCCTGGACTCCGCTATGCTATAATGAAAATAAATTTTTCCGAAGATGTCAAGCCACAAATACCTTATTATAAAGCATCCGTTTCGCAGAGCGCGCTCGGCAAACGGTTTCGAAAGTCTTCCCCGATTAATGCAATCGGAAAGAAAATACCGCGAGCTGTCATTCCCGCTTGTCGGGAATCTTTCTTTTCCCCTTTTGAAGAAGGATGCCGGACAAGCCGTCATGACAGGGCGAAGACGTATGTCTCTTTATCGCTGGGTTAGTAGTTCTCCGTCGATCTCATTTCGCGTAATATTGTCTATGGTCTCTCTTCTTTTCGCCGTGTCGCTGTGCTACGGCGCAGACATCACTGGCCCGGAAGTCTCTGTCAAGGACGGTCAGATATTTGTTAACGCTGCTCTTACTCTCGACGACAAGAATATCCAGGAGATCCGCAATGGGATGAAAAAGGAGTTTCGGTTCTATATTGACCTTTTCAGAGTCTGGGAAATGTGGCCGGATGAGTTCGTGTCCGGCAAGCCCCTCATAAGGAAACTTAAATCGGATCCGGTGAAGACGGAGAATGTTGCGTCGTCGAGCGACGGCAGCACCATAGTCCAGAAGCGGTTCAAGTCTTTTGAATCGATGATGGAATGGGCCCTGCGTATGGATGATATCAGGCTCATGAGCACACGCGATCTTGAGCCGGGGGTCTACTATGTCCGGCTGACGGCCGAATCGAAGGTGAGGAAACTACCCCCCGTCATCGGATATTTCGTGATCTTTCTGCCTGAAAATGAATTCAAGATTCACAGGAATTCTCCGATGTTCGCCGTAGGTTCAAACAAGTGAAGGCCTCCCGTTTCAGATTCGTCCTTGCGACCTTATTCTTCCTGATCATCGCTGCGTTCGGAATCGAGCTTCACTACATGGGCCGCGGCTCCGTTCCATTTGCGACCAAGCTCGTACTTCTGCTGCTGCTCAATCTGACTCTGATTGCCTTGCTTATCCTGATGTTCTTTGTCGGCAAGAGCATGGTGAAACTCTACTTCGAAAGGAAACATCGGGTTCTCGGGTACAGATTCAAGACGAAGCTTGTGGTCACCTTTGTCACGCTCACGCTCATTCCCGCGGCTTTCTTGTTCATTATGGCAAGCGGTCTCATCACGAATTATATCGACAGATGGTTTGCTCCGCAGATCAGACAGCCCCTGGACCAGTCTCTCGAAGTGGCCAGATCAATGTATGAGATCGAAAAAAAGAGGGCTCTGGACCATGCAAATGCGTTCTCCGGAAACTCATCCCTGCCCGAACGGTATCGGGCGATCCACCTTGATGCTGTTCCGAAAGACGCTTCGGAAACAGTCCGGACAGCCTTCGAAGGCAAGGAAGGCGTCGAGGTGATCTCCGGCGCCGACGGGGATGTCGTCCGCGCAGTCGTTCCTCATTACAGTGAGGGCAAACAAGTAGGTGTAGTAGTTGTCGAGTCTTTATTGCCGCAGAAAATAACCCGGAACGTTGAAAACGTCAAGGAAGCATATGAGAACTATCTGACTCTCGAAGCCTGGAAGTTACCGATCACCGCAAACTACCTTCTCTTTTTGGGCTTCTTCACGTTGACCGTTGTTTTCATGGCACTCTGGATTGCTCTCAGAATTGCGCGAGGCATGACTGATCCGATCCGGGACCTGGCGCTTGCGACAGAACACGTTGCCGGCGGCAATCTTGATGTAAAGGTCGATCTCGACCGTGAGGATGAGATAGGACTTCTCATCCGCTCCTTTAATGATATGGTGAGGAAGCTGAAGGCCGGTCAGGAATCGCTTCACTCAGCTTACCTCTATATGAAGAATATCCTCGACAACATCAATTCCGGCGTAATCATGCTGGACACATCCGGAGTCATATCGATGATCAACGACCGCGCTTGCTCGATTATCGGGATTAAACCTCAGGACATCGTACGGAAACACTACAGGGAGCTTATGGCAACGGTAGACTCGCCGGAATTGGGAAGACTGGTGGGCAGCATAGAAGGCAGGGAGTTCAGACCGCTCAAGAAAGAAGTCAAAGCGGTCATCGGCAGCAGGCGGGTCAATCTTCTCGTCTTCATAACCAGCCTTAAAGATTCCCAGAAATACATCGGCCTTCTTGTCGTCTTTGACGACCTCACGGACATCATAGAGGCACAGAAGGCGCTCACATGGCAGGACATCGCCAGAAGGATCGCCCACGAGATCAAGAACCCGCTCACACCGATCAAGCTGTCCACGGAGCGGATGATCAAGAAATGGGAGCACCGGGACGCGGATTTTGACGAGGTCTTCAACAGGTCCGCGAAAACCATTGTTAGGGAAGTGGACGGGTTGAAGAGGCTGGTTGATGAATTCTCGCGGTTCGGGAAGATGCCCGAAATTCACAAGAAACCCGTTCCGCTTCTGCCCCTGATCGACGAAGTGGTGAGTCTTTACAAGGATTACAAGAAGCTGGAGATCAAGGTATCCGCTCCGGATGGCCTGCCCGAAGTCGAACTGGATAGAGAACAATTCAAAAGGGTGATCATAAATCTCTTTGATAACGCGATACAAGCCATAAAGAATGAGGGCAGGATTGATATAACGCTGCATTTTGACATCCCTGAGAATTTGGCATATATTCATATTGCGGACAACGGGCCGGGGATCGCGGACGACCATAAGGAGAGGCTGTTTCTTCCGTACTTCTCGACAAGAAAGAACGGCACAGGTCTAGGTCTTGCTATCGCACACAGGATCATCTCGGAACACAAAGGATACATACGGGTTGATGACAACGAACCCCGGGGAACGGTTTTTACGATAGAGGTCCCCTTAAAGGAGCACTGAATGGCACTGCCGGTAATTCTTGTTGTTGATGACGAAGAAGGTATTCGGGAAAGCCTTTCCGGGGTCCTGGAGGATGAGGGCTACGAGTCACTCCCGTCGGAATCAGGTGAGGAGGCGATAAGGATCGTCAGGGAACAGAACCCGGACCTGGTCATGCTGGATGTGTGGCTTCCGGGCGTTGACGGCATAGAGACCTTGAAACAGATGAAAGAGGCGAAACCTGATCTTCCGGTCATCATGATTTCAGGCCACGGGAATATCGAACTCGCCGTCAAGGCCACGCGGGAGGGGGCATACGACTTTCTGGAAAAGCCGCTGTCTCTTGAGCGTGTAGTGCTGACTGTTAGGCGCGCACTTGAACGCCGCTCCCTCGAGGCGGAAAATAAGTCACTGAGGCAGGACCTCACAAGGAAGTGGAGGATCGTCGGCAGCTCTCAGAGGATGCGTCAGCTTCTCGAACAGACAGAGATGGCTGCAAAGAGTAACAGCAGGGTGCTGGTTCTCGGAGAAAGCGGTTCCGGGAAAGAACTCGTGGCGCACATCCTGCACGAAAAGAGCCCCAGAGCGGACAAAGCGTTCATCGAAATGAATTGCGCTGCGATCCCCCAGGAACTCATCGAGAGCGAACTCTTCGGCCATGAGAAAGGTTCGTTCACCGGCGCCTTCGAGAGGAAGAAAGGCAAGTTCGAGCTTGCCGATCAAGGCTCATTGTTTCTCGACGAAGTCGGCGATATGTCGCTATCCACGCAGGCAAAAGTGCTGCGCGTCATCGAGACGCAAGATTTCCAGCGTGTCGGAGGAAGCAGAAATATCAAGGTGGATGTGAGAATCATAGCCGCGACGAACAAGGATCTCGTTGAAGAAGTGAAGAAAGGAAACTTCCGGGAAGACCTCCTTTACCGGTTGAACGTCATCCCGATAGAGATACCGCCTCTAAGAGATCGAAAGGAAGATATTCCCGAACTCGTCGAATACTTCCTCGAATACTTCGCCCTTGAATACAGACAGAAACCGAAGAAAATGTCGCCCGAGGCCCTGAGCGGGCTATCGGCGTACGATTGGCCGGGAAATATCAGGGAGTTGAGGAACGTGATAGAACGGCTCGTTATCATGACTCCTTCAGCGGTCATAACACCGAAAGACATTGTGATGGGAGAATCCGTCCGTTCGGACTATTTTTCTCTGAATACCTTGAAAGAGGCGAGAGAGTCTTTCGAGAAGGATTTCATCACGAAAAAACTCGAAGAGAATAACTGGAATATTTCAAAAACCGCCGAACTCCTCGACATCGAACGGAGCAACCTTCATAGAAAAATCAAGGCATACGAAATCAAAACGCCGTGATGCTGAAGAAACTTCAGACGTGATGCAGGATGGCAAAAATGGGAGCGTCGCCCCCCCGTCACTGCAACCCACTAAGATTCGGAAACAGCGACGACTCTCTTCCCAAGGAGTGATCTGATAACAGGACATTAAGCTATTGCCCACAGAATTCTATTATTACTACGGCAATTAAATAGATGAAAGATGTCATGCTCCGACTTGATCGGAGCATCCAGTCCCTTATGGATTCCCCGGTCAAGCCGGGGAATGACGTCGTTTTGGTATTTACTTGCCGGAGCAATAATTTACTTTTGGGACCATATGTTTGATCCTGAAGAGCCTTTTTCTTTCTTTGCTTGTCTTTTTTCTTTCAGGCTATGCTGTGGTTTTTTCTTTGCATTTGGTTTTTGCTTGTTTTTTTCTTTGCTCATTAAATGCCTCCTTTATTAATAGTAATCATCACCATTATACCAAGTATTAGGGATGTTCAGTTGAGGAAGAAATGCTTCCGGTTTGCTCTTTCCTGAAGTCTTGTTTGGGCATCTCACGTACAAACGTCAACAGTGCATATTGAAATCCATTTTAAGAATGGTGAGATATTTCATTTCTCCCTCTGAAATAAACGATGAACATTTCTATTTTTAATGTGATACAATCTATCTAAACTAAAACAAGGAGGGAACATGGCAACAGCAAAGAAAGCAAAATGTGCAGCAAAAACTGCAGCAGGGACAAACTGTAAGAATTTCGCAGCTGGAAAATCGAAATTCTGTGCATCTCACAAGAAAAAATAGTTGTAAGCTGTAAAAGCATCTAAGAAAATCCTCAGAAGACGGAAAAGGGGAGAGGCTGCTTTGTTACTCTGCAGCCATGGTTATGCGTTTTGTATTACTAAGGGTCTCAAAATTGAATTTACATGAATCAGAAAATCTCCCCTTTCCCCTCTTTGCCAAAGAGGGGTACAAAACCTCCCTTTAGCAAAGGGAGGTTAGGAGGGATTTTACAAATAATGTCGTTATTATTATGCGACTGTTAATAACTCACTTATCAAGCAGCGTTTAATTCTTTTCTCAGCCATTCTTTGAGTTCACCTTCAAGCGCATACATACCTTTATGCAAACATCCCGTCTTTTCAAATTGCTCCGGTAATTCAATTCTTGCAAGCTCTGCTGCATCTTCAGAATTCCTTTTAATTAGATAAATATAATAAGGTCTTGACCAACAGTTTACTACAAAATAGACTGAGTAATCGCTTTTGGAGCGGACTATATGTCTTCGATCCTCTCCACGGGCCCAAATGTTCCCCCACTCCAAATACATTCGCACAGCCATTTCCGGTGTCAATTCCCAGTCAATGTCATTTATAAGCTTCCTGTCTTTTTTTAATTCCTCAAGTGTTAATATCATGTCTCTCTCCTTTTGAACTTCTTTCATATTTTTTTTCCCAATCGCTAACCTTTCTTTCCTTTTAAGCTGCAGGCACCTTTAACCCCCTTTCATACACCATTATAAAATACTTGCACGGCTTTCTATTTTCTATGCATCTATGCATGGGAGGCATGTAAGGAACTG
>JBFLXP010000186.1:0-6268 GCA_040757315.1 Nitrospirota bacterium | reverse complement strand
AAAATAATAATTTTTTACCGCGTGCCCCTGAATGAACAGACGGTAGAAAGATTCTCTGCCCTCTGTTTCGTTCGTAAAAATAACCCGCTCGTCCTCATCAAGGAAAGCACCGAACATGATCAGCCTATTGGCGACCATCCGCTTCCGGAGATCTTTCAGCGGCTGATCGACGCCGAACATATATTCGCAGAAGCTGCCTCCCGTGCCTTTATAATGGATCCCCTCGTCGCTTATGGTGAATTCGTTGCCCCGGGAAAAAAAACGGATGCCGGACGGGCCTTCTTCGTAAAAGTAGGTGTTATAGACACCGGCTCCACCGACAAAGGCAAAGTACTCGACAGGACCGATTTTGCCGTGAAGCCTGAGGTCTCTGATCATAGGGAAATATAACATAGCAAAGGGAAAAATGCCATGTCGGAAAACATCACTTTTTATTGCTGAAAGACACTGTTTTCGCTATCATAGGATTATGAAGCGGCTTCTGTTCGTCCCTGTGCTCGCCCTCTTCATTGGGTCGGCATACGGAGAAGAAATGGATGGCAAGGCCTGCCTCCAAAAGGGGAAGTTGGAACTCGACAGCGGCAAGTATGAGAATGCTGCGGCAAGTCTTTCCATGGCTGAAAAAAAATTCCCCCTTCTGGGCGACTATGCCCTTTTCTGGATGGCTGAGGCGCATCACGAAAATGGAAACCATCGCGAATCTCTCGCTGCAATCCGCTCACTGCTGAGAAAATATCCCGACTCACCGCTCACAAAAAGATCCCGTTCGGCAGAAGTCAGAGAGGCTGCTGAGATCTCCGAGGACGGCGTGTATGATTCTTTCGAAGCGCATCTCCGAGACTATCCCAAAGACGCTGAGATGAAATATCTTTTCGCAAAATGGCTCAAGAAGGAGGAGAGAAAGGAGAAAGCAGAATCTATTTTCAAGGAAATCTACATCTCGGCAGGTCCTTTTGCGGACCTCGCGGGTGCAGAGTTGAGTCCCGGAGATATTTGTACAGAGGATATGCTCAGGCGTGCCTCGAACCTCAACGGCAGGTATGAATACAGGGATGCGGAATCTCTTCTGAGAACCGCTCTGCTGAAAGACGAAGGACAATCCAAGCATGAGATCCTGAAGGGTCTCGGGTTCTCTCTTTTCAGGCAGAAGAAATACCTCGAAGCTTCCGAGATGTATAAGCTGGCCGGCGAGCGATACTGGGAAATTCGTTCGCTCTATCGCGCCGGAGAGAAAGACAAGGTCTGTTCCAGCATGGATGAACTCCTGGCTGCGGAAGATTCCCGCTTCGCCTCTCTGCTTCTCTCGATTGCAGCCGATAAAAGAAGGGAGGGCAGAACCGAGGAGGCTCTGACCCTCTATCGGAATGTTGCAGAAGGCTTTCCTCAAGGCAGGGAAGATGCTCTGTGGGGAATCGGCTGGACAAACTACCTGGCGGGAAAATATGCCGAGGCAGCCGAGACCTTTTCAGGACTCCATGAAGAACATGGCGACTACAAATATTTGTACTGGAAGGCAAGAAGTCTCGAAGCGGCAGGCGAAAGTGAGGCTGCCGTCAAGGTTTATCGCCGCGTAAACGAAGTAGGGCGCGGCTTTTACGGTCTTCTGTCATCTGCGCGGTCAAATGGGACACATCATTCAAAGGAGGGAAGGGTTTCGAAATTCAGGAAACCCGTGAAAGGCAAACCCCCTGTATCGAAGAGCTTTGACAGGTTCGATGTCCTTCTGGAATTCGGCCTGCACAGAGAGGCGGCCTCGGAAATGATTCACGCTGCGAATCGCGCCGGTTCTCCTGAAGATATAGCTGCTCTTTGCGGGAAGTTCGAGGAAATGGGAGAATATAAACATTCTGTCAGACTTGCGGCAAAGGTTCCTTCCCTGGAGCAGGTTCAGAGTTGCCTTTATCCCCTTGCCTACTGGGACACGGTCGAGTCCCTGTCGGAGAAGTATGGGATCAATCCGTTCTTGATCCTTTCCGTTATTAGAGAGGAGAGCAGGTTCGATGCCGACGCGAGATCTCCCGCGGGGGCCATAGGGCTTATGCAGCTAATGCCCCAGACGGCCTTGCGGCTGGACAGAAGTCTGAAGCTGGGGATACGCAACACGCGCGATATCCTACAGGTCAAGAATAACCTTCATCTGGGTGTCTCATATCTCAGCCGTCTGATCGGACAATTCGGCTCCTATGCCCATGCCGTCGCTGCGTATAACGCGGGAGAAGAGGCGGTGCGCAGGTGGGTTGCCACGGGTCGTTTCAGAGCCGTTGACGAATTCATCGAAGATATCCCTTACACCGAGACAAGGAATTACGTCAAACGGGTACTCGCCAGTTTTTTTGAGTATAATCGACTCTTTTCGGTCGATGAAAGCGGTTTCGAAAACTCTCCGGAAAAATTGTAGACATTCTTTCCGGCATTTTGGTATTTTAGGTACGTGGTTTTCATGAAGACCCTCTTCGACGATGATCAACACGGCGAACAGCGGAAGAATTTAAAAAAGGAGGTCGGACCATTGGAAAAATTCAAGACCCTTGAAGATAAAATCGCGGCTACCATAGAGCGTGTTAAGGCTCTTAAGGAAGAAAAAGTCCTCATGGACAGGCGGATCAGAGAACTCGAGAGGCTTCTCGATGAGAAAAGCCAGGAGGTCGAGCAATTGAAGGCCGAAAAAAGCCTCGTCAGAAGCCAGATCGAAACTCTTCTTGATGAGCTTGAGACGATCCCGGAGTAAGAGATGGGCAGCACCGAGGTCTATATTCTGGGTCAAAAATATACGGTTCGCGGTGACGCGCCGGAGGAATACATCAGAGAACTTGCGGCCTTTGTGGACAGAAAATTAAAAGAAGTCTATGCCGCCGCGCCGAATGTCACCCCCGTTAAGGCTTCAATCCTTGCTGCGCTTGATATCGCCGATGAGCTCTTCAGGCTGAAGAAAGAACAGGACGAGGCAACCAGGCATATCGCAGAAAAAACCGAGACGCTCGCTTCGCTTTTCGACTGATTCATTTCCGTCTCGTTTATTGCTTCCGCAATACTCTCTGCAGGCATATGACATCATACGTCCAGCCTCCCATAATCCAAATGATTTTTTTTGGGTTATAATCACTCCTGTATGAAACGTTTTTGGAGCATTAGGATGAGGGCCTCGAAAAGAATTCAAAATTCAAAATTCAAAATTCAAAATTCGGGTGAAATCCACATTTCCGGCGCGGAAGGTCTATATGAGGATTCAGATATTCAAAGGATTATCAGAAGTTACATTGATCGGGCGTTAAGCCATCCGAAGGGCAAGCCGAGTGTAATCAGGCTTGCTGTTGAGGAAGTGAGTCAAAAGCCGGTCGAAATCTCAACTCTCGACGTATCAACAGTCTATTCCGGCACTCCCTCTTCGGGCAGGAAGATATCGGCGAGACTCTTGCACGCCGTAGGTGTATCCGAAGAGGCAATCAGTAACGCTTTCGAAATAATACAAAAAGGGCGTATGCGGGGCGCGGCGATTCTTACGAGCGAACGAGGCAGACGTCTTGAGCTTGACACCGCAAGAGGTGTCAGGGTTTCACGTCTTGGCATTAGTAAAAAGGGATCAAGAGCGCTTTCCATGAAACTTTCACGTCACGGGATTAATACCGATACGGTCAAAGAGGCACTGATTCTGGCCTCCAAAGTTTCTCATTGCGAGGGGACCGTGGCCGAACTCTGCATCTCGGATGATCCTAACTACACAACGGGCTATGTGGCATCAAGAGTATTCGGATATGTGAGGATACCAAACTTTAAACGTGCAGGAAGCAAGATCGGCGGAAGAGTTTTTTTTGTTAAGGAGGGGATCAACATCGATAATATGAACCGCTATCTCGAAAAAGTGCCGGTGCTGGTTGAGAGCGCCGGGTCCTGCAGAGGCATCCGGTCGGCAGATGAAATCCTTGATAGTTCTCATCAGTAATCCTGCGGCGGCAAAAGCTTCAAATAGAAAGACGGAACTGGCGTGCCGTTGCCTCCGGAACAAAGGCCACGAGGTGGAATCGGTATTCACGAGGCAAAGGGGCGAGGCAGAGTCTATCGCGCGAGATGCGCTGGGGAAAAACCCTTCGCTGATCATCGCTGCCGGAGGTGACGGCACATTCAATGAAGTCATGAACGGCATGGCCGGATCGAATGTGCCCATGGCGATTCTACCGCTCGGAACCACGAATGTGCTCGCCAAAGAACTCGGTATTCCCGAGCACATGGAGAAAGCTCTGGACCGTGCGACGGGCGGACGTCCCAAGGTTGTATCGCTCGGCAGAATAACCGTTTCAGAACCGCCGGCGCGCCGTTACTTTTGCCTTATGGCGGGTATCGGATTTGACGGGGCCGTTGTCCACGGGATCAGTGAAAGACTGAAGAGAATATCCGGCAAAGGCGCCTATATTTACAGCGGGATGAAAACTCTGCTTTTGCTTGATCTGGAGGATCTCCGTCTTACTGTTGACGGAGAACAGTATTCGGGCCGTTCGGCGATAATAGGAAAGTCGTCAAAGTACGGAGGGAATTTCCGTGTAGCCCCGGGCGCAAGCCTCAACGATCCGAACCTTTATGTCTGCATCTTTCGGGGCAAGAGACGGATCGATGTCTTAAGATACGTACTTGGCGTTGTCACAGGCCGCCATACATCATTCGAAGACGTCGAGTATAAGAAAGCCGCAGTCGTGGAGGTGCGGGGCGTTGCGCATGCCCAGATCGACGGCGACTATCTCGGCATGACCCCTGCGACCATAGAGGTGGCACCGGACATACTCCGGCTTGTCTATTAACCCTACAGTTGCATAAAAATCATGAGATCGGAAAGGGAGGGCGGCACGAAAAGCCTTTCTAATGTGTGCGACGATTCTATCGTACGTCAGTCTTCTTTCCGGATGACCAACATTGCCGCTCCTTAATTACCACATATTATATTTCATAGACTTCTTACATCTATTATAATTCCGCCGCCGATCACCCGATCCCCCTCGTAAAAAACCGCGGACTGTCCGGGAGCAGGTGCCCACTGAGGCTCATCAAAGACAACGCGCACGCGCTTGTCCGGCAACCCGGCCAAGAAGGGATTCGTTTCAAAATAGATTGTGGCTGGCTCATCCTTCATGGCGGAGCGAACTTTCACCGAAGCTCTAAAAAAATTCTCTCCAGGCGTTTCACTGCGCGGAGGGCCGATCCAGTTCAGATCAGCCGCAAGGAATTCTTTTCCCATCGCCGCCTCCCGGGTTCCCACATAGACAGTGTTTTTAGCGGGATCTATTTTCACGACATAAAGCGGCTTGGGAGAAGATATGCCGAGGCCTTTCCTCTGTCCGATCGTATATCCATGTATCCCCTTGTGCATTCCTACCACCTCATTTCTTTCAACGGCAATAATCGGGCCAGGGTTTTCCACAGATCCGGCAATTTTCTCGACAAAAGCATGATAGTTCCCGCTCTCGATGAAGCAAATCTCCTGGCTCTCGGTCCGTTCGGCAGCCGGAAGATGACTGTTTTTCGCCATACTTCTGACTTCCTTCTTTGTGTGCTCGCCGAGCGGAAGCACCAGCCTGTCGAGTTCGTTCGGTCTCAGTGGATACAGAACATAGGACTGATCTTTCCTGGGATCAACGCCTTTTTTGAGGCAGGAATGTTCATCCCCGGATTCGGAACCGGGGAGAAATCGGCAACACCGTTCAATTCTTGCATAATGACCGGTGGCTATATATGCAGCCCCTTGCTTCTCCGCCTCTCTCAGAAGAGCCGGGAATTTGATTAGTTTGTTGCAGAGAATGCAGGGATTCGGCGTCAGGCCCGACATGTAGGCGTTAGCAAAGGGGATGACCACCTTGTCCCTGAAGTCCTTCCTCATGTCGAGCACGCGGTGGGGGATGCCGATGTGTTCGGCCGTCCTCTCTGCTGATTCAATCGAGCGAAATGAGCAGCATGAAACGTGTTCGGTCTCCCTTTCAGGCTCCCAGAGGACAAAGGTCACCCCGGAAACTTCGTAACCTTTTTCTTTCAACATAAGGGCCGCGACTGAGGAGTCGACTCCTCCGCTCATTCCGACAATGACTTTCTGCATAGCCATTCAAATATAACACGTTGACCTCGCGTCCTGTAACTACTACAATATCTGCAATTATGAAGAACATTGTCCTTACAGGTTTCATGGGAACCGGGAAAACCGCCGTCGGAAAAGAACTCTCCCGGATCCTCGATATGAAACTTATAGACGTCGACGCGGAGATCGAACGTTCGCAGAATATGACGGTCA
>JBFLXP010000185.1:0-6312 GCA_040757315.1 Nitrospirota bacterium | reverse complement strand
CAATAGCTTTCAGCAGGCATATGAAAAGAAATGAAAGACTTTAGGAATATAAAGGCATGGAGCAAAGCTCATCAGCTTGCCTGTTTGGCTTATCGAGCGACGGCAAAGTTTCCGAAGGAAGAAAATATACGGTTTAACGAGCCAGATACGACGGGCTGCTTCATCGATCCCTGCAAACATTGCGGAAGGTTGTGGCAGGCACGGTGATGTCGAACTCGCACGTTTTTGTCAGATTGCCATGGGCTCGGCAAGTGAACTTGAATATCATCTGTTGCTTGCCAGAGATCTGAAACTCCTGAACGAGAAAGATCACTTGTATCTTGAAAGTGATTAATCGAGGTAGAGCGCATGCTGACATCTTTTATTCAGAGACTGAGAGCTGAACGCTGATGGCTGAAAGCTTTTTCAGAAGGATGAATATCGACGAACCTTTGGCACGAATTGAATCTGATGGGAGTGTGAGATATTATCAGACGGATGCGATTGGTTCACTCATCGCTTTAACTGACGCTACCGGCACAATTATGACGGCCTATTCCTACGATCCGTTCGGTAACGTCGCCGCCTCCGGCGAAGCGAGTGATAAGCCGTTTAAATATACGGGAAGAGCGGCTACGCCGCTCTTTTCTTGTTCATGCCTCTCGTGCTGAATTCGAGGTTTGACGACTTGGTTTTCGGCACGGCGGCAATTCCCGTACAAAGCTGACATATGTCGTCTATATCGTTTTCAGCCCTTTTTCTGCAGAACTCAGGGTCGGTGAATCTGCACTCATACCTTTCGCATATAAAACCTGCGCCTGTTTTTGTCCTGTATTTATATTTCATAAATTTGCTCCTTTCAAAAAAAACTCTGACTTATTATACTTTATTCTACATTTAGTTGCAATATTAATTTTTTGTTGTCAGTTTTTTGATATAATGAGTACAGAATCAATCAACGATGTTCACGAGCGGAGGACAACAATGAAAAGAACAGTCGTTTTACTGACGATTTTTGCCCTTCTATTCAGCGCGAACACTGCATTCGCAGATATCGACGAAGGTTTCCTGGTGGTAGGAGATCTGGTGATTGCGAGGCCGGTTGGCTTGGCAGTAACATTCATCGGCGGCGCGGTTTTCGTCGTAGCGCTGCCATTTGCTCTCACGAGCAAGAGCGTCAAGAGTACTGCGGATACGCTCGTGGGCGAGCCTCTCAGATTCACCTTTGACAGGCCGCTCGGAGTCTTTCGGGACTATGGCCCTTCCAGATCTACCGGGGCATCCCGGAAAGACGGAAAAGAGAGAACAGTCGAACAGGAGAGGTAGAGACCGCTGGTGCCCCACCCCGGATTATTCATGAATTTTTCTGATCTGCATCTCCACGCGTCATGAATAATCCCGGCTAAGTCTTTGCCGACCTCAATGTCCTCAGTCGGGCGATCTCTTCCTGATAACCGTAGATATGTGCTCCCGCACTGTAGGCATACATCGGCCCGCTCTTCAGATTCGCTTCGGAGGCTACAAACTGTTTAAGGAGTTCTATCCCTCCGAGGTTGGTTGGAAACCCAGCCCAGAGGTCCCATGACCGGAAATAGGCGCTGATAGTGAGCAGAAAATCTCCGTCCGACGGAATGACCTTGAAGTCGAGCAGCCTGAGGCAGGGCGGGTCGAGTTTACCGTCCTTTCCATAGCAGGTATCAAGATCCTGAGGAGTTCCGACTTCGACAACCGCCTGATTCGTCAGGGGTGTCTCCTTCAACATTTCGATCACCCGGTCAAGCTGCGTGCCGCCCCTGGGCATAGGGCTGTGGATCCTGCTTGCGTAAGTATAGGTTTCATTCTCAGCCAGTTCCGGATTCATCAGGTAATTGACAAAGTAGTCCTCGATGTATTCTTTCGTCGTCGGAGCCGGTATATTCAGTCCGGGAGGTATCGTGGGGATCATATCACAGTGGGGGTGCTCGATATACACGGCTATGCCGGGATACTGAAGGCGGTACTGTTCGTTTTCGAACGAGCCCTTTTGTATATTCTGGGAGTATGCCTTATCGAAAAGGTTGTAGATCAACTGAAACCATGCGTCGGATATTGTCTTTGCGATCAGGCAGAACGGGAGCATCTCTACTCCTTTAAGAAGCCTGGACGGGTGCGACCAGTTGTTCCGAGACCACGGAGTCGCCCTTCAGTTCGTCCATCAATTCCTTGACAGACAGGATACGGTCGACGCGGCAGGCGTTTGTGCCGACGGTATAGAGCGGCTCTTCCTTGTCGGGATTGTATCCGGCAGAACTCAGAAGGCCGTTGCAGATGCAAAAGTGGTGCTCATTGCTCTCTCTTGCAGGGCAACGCGTGAATTTTCCCTCGGCATCTTTAAGGAGCACATAGCCCTTGTCACACTTCGGCTTTCTAAGTCTGTGGATCGCAGACTGGTACATGGGAGACTGCCTGATAACCCGGAAGGGCAGACCACAGGGAGAACCGGGGCAAATGGCTACAACGATATCTTCTTCGCGGACATCGATAACGGCTTGCTTGTATACGGCTGAGGCGCTGCTCTCCTCGGTTGCAAGGAACCTCGTCCCCATCTGAACCCCGTCCGCTCCCATCCTGAAGAAACGCAAGATGTCCTCGTGAGTGTAAATGCCGCCGGCAACGATGACCGGAAAGTCGCCGTATTTTCTCGCCATGTCTTTGACGGGTGGAAGAAGGTTTTCGAGTCTGTTCGATTCGAGATCGATCTGATCTGCCTTGAATCCGAGGTGCCCTCCGGCGAGAGGACCTTCCAGCACAGCCGCATCCGGGCGATATCCAAGTCTTTCCCATTTCTTGCATATCAGTTCGAGGGCGCGTGATGAAGAAACTATCGGAACAAGCGCAGTATCCTTTGGGTGTTGAATTCCAGGGAGACCGAGTGGAAGTCCCGCTCCCGAAATGATGAAATCCGCGCCGGCGTCCAGGGCGCCGCGAACGGAATTTTCGTAATCTTTAACGAGTGCGACCATGATATTAATGCCGGCGAATCCACCCGAGGCTTTGGCGAGCGACACCTCTTCGTACGCTGCACTGTAAGAGTCGAACTTCCGGTTTGTTCTCTTTGAGACGAGCCTGTCGAGGCATGCGCTCGAAACGATCCCTACACCACCTTCACGCGCGACCGCAGCCGCAAGGGGCGAAAGGGAAACTCCGACTCCCATCCCGCCCTGGATGATCGGGAGACTGATCTTCTTGTCCTTGACCGTCAGTGTTGGGAGAGAAGTATCAGAAACGAACAATAACAATCCTCACGGGTAGTGTAAATAACCTCTGCGGGGGATGAAGCGAGAAAATGCGACTAATCATAATGAAGGATATCACAATGGTCTGCCAATGGTAAAGACAAAAATTCAGCTTCAGATCTTGTCCAGTGCCTGCCTGAGGTCCGCGACAAGATCGTCAACGTCTTCCAGACCCAGGGCAATGCGGACCAGGTTATCGACCATGCCGATGGCATGACGGTAGTCCTCGGGATAATCGAAGAACGACATTACAGACATCTGCGTCACAAGACTTTCGCTACCACCCAGGCTCGGAGTTATCAGAAACAGTTTGAGCGAATCGATGAACTTCCGCGTCTCCTTGTCGCCGCCTCTGAGAAGGAAGGTGATCAAGCTGCCGAATCCGCGCATCTGCTGGGTCGCGATCCCGTGGTCCGGGTGAGACTCGAGTCCCGGATACCAGATCTTCTCGATTTTCGGGTGTGCTTCCAGCATTCTGGCTACGGCCATCCCGGCGCGATTGTGATGTTCCATCCGAAGCGCAAAAGTCTTCAGTCCCCGTTCCAGAAGAAAACAGGTGAAAGGTCCGGGCGTCGATCCGATCATCCGCTGCATGCGATATATCTCATTCATTAAATCACGCCTGCCGAGAGCAACACCGGCCAACAGATCGTTGTGGCCGCCCAGATACTTGGTGGCAGAGTGAATTACGATATCCACTCCCATTTCAACAGGTTTGATATTGTACGGCGTCGCCAGGGTGGCATCGATCATGGTCAAAACGTTTTTCTCCTTGGCGACTCTCACCACAGCGGGTATGTCCAAAATGCGCAGGTAAGGATTGGTAGGCGATTCGGTGAAGATGATATTTGTGTTGGGCTTAATAGCCTCCGCAATCGCCTCGGCAGTCGGATCCACCAAGGAGACTTCGACACCGAATTCCGACAGAAGGTTCGTAGCAAAGTCGCGGGTCTGACGATAGCAGTCGTTGGTGAAAATGATGTGGCCGTTGCGGCGCATGTACGCCTGCAATGTCAGGACTACCGCGCTCATGCCCGAGGCAAAGAGGACAGCTCTCTCGGCGCCTTCGATCGCAGCCAGCTTTCGCTCGCATTCCTGCTGCGTCGGGTTCCCGTAACGAGCGTATTCGTGTTCCCTCACTACGCGGCCTTCGCTCTTGGCTTTCATAAAGTCCAGCACTTCCGCAGTCGAATCGAAGTAGTAGTTGGAAGTCTGGACGATCGGCGTCGAAACCGAATGGAAGGGCTTGGGTCTGTGACCAGGACCGTGTATTGCCAGAGTTGAGAGCCTCCAGTTTTTCGCGCTCTTCGACTTTTTTGGCGACGTTTTACTCCTTTTCTGCAAAGCGTGCCGGAGGGCGTCTTTGACCGCGTCAACTCGTGGAGGCAGCTCAATGGGTTTATTGGCAAAGTGGCAAGGGAAGTCGAGGGTCTCCTCATGGTAGCGGACTTTGAAGTCGGTAAACTTCAAGCCATGGGCGGTAGAGATAACGACAACCCGCTCGGACTTGTCGACCTTGCCGGCAGAGAGCAGTTTGAAAAGAACCGCCAGAGCGACACCTGTATGGGGATCGTTAAACATGCCGGTGGTGTCTCCGAGTGCGGCGGCATCGGCCAGTTCCTGCTCGGTAGCCTGCTCCACAATACCGTTAAACTGCTTAAGGGTTCGGACTGCCTTCGCAAAGCTGACCGGGTTTCCGATCTGTATGGCGCTGGCCAGAGTTTTTTGAGCCTGTATAGGCTCAAAGGTTTCGAAGTTCTGCAGATACGAACGGTACAGCGGATTGGCACGCTCTGCCTGAGCTACCACGATGCGCGGCAGCTTGGAAATCAGGCCGAGATCACGCATCATAAGCAAGCCGCTGCCGAGAGCGGAAACGTTCCCAAGGTTTCCGCCGGGGATAATGATGACGTCGGGCGTCTCCCAATCGAACTGCTGGACGATCTCTACGCCGACAGTCTTCTGGCCCTCGACTCGCAAAGAGTTCATCGAATTGGCGAGGTAGATCGTCTCGTCTTTTGTGATTTCCCGAACCACCTGCATGCAGCCGTCGAAGTCGGTGTCGAGCGAGAGCACGAGGGATCCGTTGGAGATGGGCTGTATTAGTTGCGCCGTGGAAATTTTGCCTTTCGGCAGCAACACAACGGATTGAATGCCGGCAGCGGCACAATAGACGGCCAGAGCGGCGGAAGTGTCGCCGGTCGATGCGCATGCCACCGCCTTTATCGGCGCGCCTTCGTTGATCATCTGTTTGACCTGCGAAACGAGAACCGTCATCCCGAGGTCTTTAAAGGACCCGCTGTGTGAATTGCCGCAGAGCTTGATCCAGAGATCATCAAGGCCGAGCATCTTCCCGAACCGCTCGGCCCAAAAGAGGTTCGTTCCACCCTCGTAAAGGGAGACGATATTGTTGTTTTCAATCTGAGGCAGAATCCATTCTTTCTTCCCCCAGACGCCCGAGCCATACGGCCACTCGGTAGACTTGTAACGGCTTTCGAAGAGCTTCATCCATGCTTTAGCGTCCCGGCGGGCAAGGGCCCCCATATCGTGCTGCACTTCTAAGAGAGAGCCGCAGGTAGAGCAGCGATAGATGATCGAATTGAGCGGGTAGCTCGCTTTACACTGCTCGTTAATGCATTGAAACCATGCTCGATATGACATAGCGCAATATATCCAAACTTAAGTGGTGAACTTTAGAATATCACAATAATCGACAGATGATCAACACCGCCTTTACGACATTGAATTTCTTCATTTCGTTAGGTATGCTAATAGGCAAAAAAATGATCGGGAGGGTTCGATGGCAAAGAAAGTAAGCAGAAAGTACGTTTACTTTTTTGGTGGCGGGAAGGCCGATGGAAGAGGAGATATGAAAGACCTTCTCGGGGGAAAGGGAGCCGGACTTGCCGAAATGACAAATCTGAAGATACCCGTTCCTGCGGGGTTTACGATAACAACCGCTGCATGTAATGAATATTTCAAGGCGGGAAAGAAGTATCCTCCCGGGTTATGGGAAGAGGTTCTCGAAAACCTGAAAAAAGTCGAAAAGGCGATGGGG
>JBFLXP010000184.1:0-6346 GCA_040757315.1 Nitrospirota bacterium | reverse complement strand
TTCGGGGAAGAAACGGGCTTCAAGGCGGAGGGGCAGTTTATCGCCTTGAAGCCGCTCAAGCAACGCAGTGGCAAGATTGTTCATGTCTGGTCTTTCGAAGGGGACTGCAATCCGGAAGACGTAAGAAGCAATACTTTCACCACTGAATGGCCTCCCCATTCGGGCAAACAGGCCGAGTTTCCGGAAATCGATCGCGCGGGATGGTTTACCATCCAGGAGGCAAAGGAGAAGATTATAGAGGGGCAGGCGGGGTTTCTTCTTCAACTCGAAGAGATTTTGGGAGAGAAAAGAGGAGGGAGAGACTGATCAAATATCTCTCAGATGCGGATAGACTTCGCGGGCGAGTTTGACCCGGATATCTTCTTTCAAGCCGAGGCCGCTTTCCAAAAGGCCCAGATATCTGTTAATCTCGAAATTTTCGGTCCTTAGACGGTCTAACTCGTCGTTCTGCCGCCTTATTCTTCTGTCGAGTCCTTCGAGATCCAGGCCCAGATTGAAACGCTCTCCAAAAAAAGAAAGCGCCGTTTTGATCGCCTGATAGTCCCTGACAGAGGCAAGATAAAAAGGGACTTCGAGCCAGAGACTTAGGCCAGGGATAGACCTTTTCCATGCCATCCACAGGAGAAGGGTGCTCGCGGCAGGCATGCCTTCCCAGGACAGTTCTTCAAGGTTGTGGGCACGAAGCATATCCTCCAGCTCGGGGCTGTTGAATGCTGCAAAGATTCTGCGGGGAGCATCGTGGGTTATCTGAGAAGACATTCCGTTGACAGTGTACATCTCGCCTATCCGACCCCGACTCTCGGCCGTGCCCAGCAAGATGCTCAGGAACCGATAGTGATCGCTTTCGGGTTCGGTGGATTTAAACAAAATAAAGTCATTTTGGGAACGTGTAAAAAAAACACTCTCAGGAAATTGTATGCAGTCATCTTCGAGGGTAACGCCGTCAAGTGGAAAGAAGTCCTCCGGCTCAATGGCGGAATAGTTTTCGCAAACCAACCGGTCGATGAGAAATGCAAGCACTTCTGAACCGACCCTCCCGTCGTCACCGTTCCAGCCGACGATCAGGAACGGATGCTCTGCGGAAGAACGGGTATCCGGTTCACGCCCCTTCATCGCCGGCTTCTCCTTCTCTCAGGAATTCGGATATCTCCTTCCAGAGCCTCCTTCTGTTTTCCTCGGTCATCGGCTCCAACTCTGCGTCCGCGGGCGTAGATTCCTTCAATCTGTCGAGTTGTTTCTTGACGTCCGCCGGAATCTGGTGATACATGTCCTCTATCTGGGTTTCCACATCCCGGTAGAGATCATCGAACCGGGAGAAGTCGATCTCGATACCCAAAATCAGACTGAATACCTCAAGGACGGATCGCGACGCCCTCGGATAGGGTATGGGCAATCCCTGGAAATAAATAGGTATTTCGCCCATGAGGCAGATGCCCTCGCGTTTCCTCTTTCTTGCCACGCCCAGCAGCAGTCCGTTGAGTCCCGAGATGAAGCCCTGGCCGGCCATGTTTTCAATGTGAGACATAAGCAGAGCATTCGGATACTGCGCAGCTTCCCTGACAAGACTTTTCATATTAGGCGCCGTCCACACCCGCGATCGCATGGTGTGGTGAATGTATGAGACTGCGGCGCCGGAAGTAAATATCCGGCTGCATCCGAATCTTTCAGCAACATCGACGACAAGATTGGCCAGGCGATAAGCTTCTTTGCCTTCGGCATAGGACGACGCGCTGTTTTTCCTGGGCTGTTCCTCTCCGATAAAAAAAATCACGTCATTTTTCCTAAGTCTTGAGTAATAGAATCTGTTTGCCGGAAACTCAAGCGACTCAAGCAATCCGGATCTGATGACAGCGTGCTTTGGAGAAAAAAAGTCCGGACTTTCTATCTCTCCGAACTCCCGGGCATCGGTTATTTCGCGGAGCGTATCGACGGCAACGAGCCCTATGTTTCCGATTCCGGGCCAGCCGACGATCATAACGGGCTTGGTAAGTCTTGGTTCTTCGTATATTCTGATTCCCATGGACGCGTACTTAATAACCAGTTTATCAAAAGAATTCCTTCAATATGGGGTTGCGTGAAAGAATGAATGAAGACTACTGAATCGCCTTGACAAAGGCTAAGTACTGAACCGGCGGATCGACGACCTCCAGGCCTATACTGTCCGTCAGGCCGTTTGGCGGGGTCTTGGGATGCGCCCACTTCACTTTGCAGTGAAGATTCACAGCTTTCCCTGATGATAGTCTGAACTTCAAGTCTATTTCTCTTCCAGGCAGATACATTTTGTGAGACGACGAATGTGTCGTAAGGATATGGATGCCGTTTTCGGAAATGTTCTCAATGAAGACACCGTATTTCCTGTTGCCGGAAATCCGCTCCGCCTTCAAATTGACCGTGAATCTGCCGAATCGTCTTTTTTCCACGGCGATATTTTAATGATTCCGTTTCAGGAGTGCAATAGGAAAATGCGTGTAGAAAGAAATCTTCAATTACCGGCTTGACGCCCTTTGTTCGCTACCCTGTCATGCCGGCTTGTCCGGCATCTATCTTTTCAGGGGTAGAAGAGAGATTCCCGACAAGCGGGAATGACAGCCTGCTGAATCTTGCCTGCCGCTTCACAAAGTCGTCGTGTAGTTTATTGCCGTCATTCCGGCAGTGTGTTGAACCGGAATCCAGTGACGTTGCCTTCAAGTCGCTGGATTCCGGATTGAGGACTTCCGGCATAACAGATAAAGAATACAGTCTGTGAATATCATTTGAGACTGTCAGTAAAAGCCCAAGGGAGGCCCGATGCGCGTCACCTGTCACAAACTCGTCAAAACCGCATATAATAGTGTTGTTGTCGGGAAAGAAGGAGGCTTTTTGGAGCGGTTGTTAATAAAAGAAGTACTTTGGGGGAATGCGTTGGGGCAGAACGTGACCGTTTGCGGCTGGGTTCGCACGAAACGTGAATCGAAGGGAATTGTTTTTCTTGTTCTGAGTGACGGCTCTACCCAGGAGACCTTGCAGCTTTTGATGCCTTCCGGAGGAGAGGAATTCATGGAACTTCAGCGGTGCAATACCGGTTCTGCCGTCAGGGCAAAAGGTATTTTGAGGGAGTCGCCTGCCAGAGGCCAGAGATACGAAGTGGAAGTCCATGAACTAAAAGTGCTGGGCGGGACAGATCAGGAGCACTATCCTTTGCAGAAAAAGGGACACACTCTCGAGTTCCTAAGAGAGATCGGTCATCTCAGACCACGGACGAATACATTCGGAGCCGTATTTAGGGTGAGGAATATTCTTGCTGCGGCTGTCCACGATTTTTTTCAAACGAGGGGATTTATCTGGGTGCACACGCCGATCATCACGGCGAGCGACTGTGAAGGCGCCGGTGAATTGTTTACTGTCACCGCCCTTGATTTTGACAATCTCCCGAGAAAAGAAGACGGCATGGTAAATTTTTTCGAGGACTTGTTCGGGAAACAGGCGTTTCTCACAGTGAGCGGCCAGTTGGAGGCGGAATTTTTGGCCATGTCTCTTGGTAGGGTTTATACCTTCGGCCCGACCTTCAGAGCGGAGAATTCGAATACGACGAGACATCTGTCGGAGTTCTGGATGATCGAGCCGGAAATGGCTTTTGCTGATTTGAGGGATGATATGAAACTTGCCGAAGATTTCATTCGGTTCCTCTGCAAGAGGATAATTGAGCAGTGCGGGCAGGAAATCGCCTTCCTCGAAAGCCGCTATAAGAGGGTTTCCATCGATGATCTTGGGAAGCTGGCCGAATCGGAATTCGCCCATATTACATACACAGATGCGACCAAGGAATTACAGAAAGCATCGCAGAAATTTGAATTTCCCGTTTCCTGGGGTGTGGATCTGCAGTCCGAACATGAGCACTATCTTACCGATATCGTTGTGCACGGTCCGGTGATCGTGACGGACTATCCGAAGGAGATAAAAGCATTTTACATGAGGGCAAACGATGACAACAAAACTGTTGCGGCGATGGACGTGCTTGTTCCGAAGGTGGGAGAAATAATCGGGGGAAGTCAGCGTGAGGAGAGGCTGGAAGTGCTTGAAAATCGAATGAAGCATGTGGGAATCCCCATGGAGGGCCTTCAGTGGTATCTTGATCTTCGCAGGTTCGGAACGGCGCCTCATGCAGGGTTCGGCCTCGGTTTCGAAAGGCTGGTTCAGTTTATGACCGGCATGGCCAACATCCGTGATGTGATTCCCTGTCCGAGGGCACCGGGAAATATAGCTTTTTAGTCAGGAAACTAATAAGTTATGGAAATTACTTAATGTAATGATTTAATGGAGGAACATAAAGATGGATGCAAAGGAGCTATTAGGTAAGGCGCAACTGTTGTTTGTGGAAGGAAAGGAAAGTGAAAGCATCGAGGTCTTCACACAGGCTCTCGAAGCAGGCGCAGACCCCTTTATGGTTTATTTAAGTCGGGGCGTTGCCCATATGAAACTGAAGGAACAGAAGCCGGCTCTGGAAAATTTCGACAAGGCCGCAGAGATAAACAGTAAGAGCCCCCGGCCATTCTACTACCGGGGCCTGTTGTATATGGACAGTGATGAGTACGAAAAGGCCGTCGATGATTTTACCAGGGCACTTGAATTAAAACACGACCTTCATTTTGCGAAGTTCGCGCGAGCGACCGCGTATGGAAGGTTGGGGGATCTGGACAAGGCTGCCGCCGATTTTAAGGCGGTCGTACCTCTGATGGAGGAGAATATGCAAAGTTTTGCCGACAGCTACGGGATCGTTAGAACCGAGATGTGGAAAGTCATGTCTCAGTTGTCGGGGGAAAGACAGACACCGACGGTTGAGCTGAGTCAGGATGAAATGGATACACTCCGGAAGTGGCTTGAGGAATAAGTGTATCTTGGTGCTATTCCTCGATAAGATCTGTATCTGCACAGAATTCTGCAAGAATATCGATAATTCAAAAGCATCTATCCGCCAGCGCCTCTTATCCGGATTTTATCCCCCTTGAAATCCGTGAAAAAATGAGTAAACTTATAATTAAGAAAAGGATATGCGATACTCAGGACGGTAAAGAACCTGAGGACCGATTCAAGAAGTAAGGGAGCGGGAGTGAGATGGGGTGTGCAAGCCTCCAGCAGCGAGGAGGAAGCCCGAACATCTCCCAAAGCACCCACCTAGAATTAAGAGCTCATGGTTCACCGCCTCTGAGTTATCGCATTTAAGAATATTCTGGAGCCATGACGGGTAGAGACGATGGGCTGAAGTGAAGAGGCTCATAAAAACTCTGATTGGCTCTATTAATTTTGTCCAAAAGACGCTGGATATTGTCATACCGGCGAAAGCCGGTATCCAGTGACGTTAAGGTGCTTCAATAAGGCCAGAGTCGCTGGATTCCGGGTCAAGCCCGGAATGACAACCAAAGATTTGTGCGGTTTCTCTACTCGCAAATGCTGTCCAAGAAGTTAATTTTGGACAGCATTTGCGAGCCTGGCTAAATCTCTCTCCTGCCTTCGAGGGCTTTACCGAGCGTGACTTCGTCTGCAAATTCGATGTCGCCTCCTATCGGCAATCCATAGGCTATGCGGGTGACCTTTACGGGGAAGGGTTTCAGGATCTCGCGAATGTATTGAGCCGTCATCTCTCCTTTTGTGTTCGGGTTTGTTGCGATTATTACCTCGTGAATCGAATTCATCTTGACCCTCTCGACCAACTCGCTGATTTTAAGTCTTGCGGGAGTCACGCCGTCTATGGGAGAGAGGGCGCCCAGAAGAACGTGGTAAAGGCCGTCAAAGATCTTCGAACGCTCGACGACGAGTATGTTGCTGGGTTCTTCAACCACACAGATTTTACTCCTGTCCCGTGAAGGACTGCTACACAAGGCGCAGATCTCATTCTCGGTTATGTTGAAGCATTCCCGGCAGAATCTTGCTCTATCCTTGACCTCGTCGATCGCGCGGGAGATCGCCTTCGCCTCTTCCTCCGGCATTGCAAGAATAAAGAATGCAAGCCTTTGGGCCGTCTTCCTCCCTATGCCGGGAAGACGTGTAAGTTGGGCGATCAAATTTTCTATGATTCCCTGCTCCATAACAATATTTATTCTATTACAAGTGGGACAAAAAATTCCTATAGCTTCGTGTCCCTAAGCACTTTCTATCCGCGTGAAATTGTATTCCCGCAATACTCAGGATATACTGAATATAATTTTCGGGCGAAAGGAGGAAGAATGAAATTCTTAAAACTCTGTGCGGTATGCGTCATTATGATTCTGGGGTTGAGCCTGTCCGGTTGCGGCGGGGGAGGCGCCGAGGTCAAATCGGAGACTAAAGCAGAGACTTCGGGGCAGACCCTGGGCCAGGAACTGATCGATCT
>JBFLXP010000183.1:0-6380 GCA_040757315.1 Nitrospirota bacterium | reverse complement strand
CTTAAAGAGCGGTATCTTCAGGATAAGGTTCTCGAATGAAACAATCATCCTCCTGCCGATGACATTCGTCGAGACCAGCCCTACGATGAAGATCAGCAAGATGGCTGATATGAAACCCAGGCCGGGGACATGGTATCCGAGAATTCCGTAGTAGAAAGGCTCCAGAAGTCCGTCGACAAATTTAAAGAACCATCCAATAATGAGAAAGGTAATGATGGCAGGGATGGAAATAAGCAGCCCGGCAAAAAATCTCCTCTTGAAGGTAGCACGGATTGAAATGGCCATAATTATCTTCCGACTCTGGTTATCACTTCGTCGGGTACGTCGATGTTGGTATAGACGTTCTGGACATCCTCATTTTCTTCAAGGGCCTCAACAAGCCGCATCATCTGTTCGGCCTGTTTTTCATCAAGCGTCACATATGTCTTGGGGAGCATTGTAATTTCCGCGAGGGCGGGGACGATGCCTGCCGCCTCGAGAGACGCTTTCACCCCGTTCATTGTTTCCGGGGCTGTTATGATCTCGTAATTGTCTTCCTTCGGATCGTTCTTCATATCCTCTGCTCCGGCGTCAAGAGCCGCCGACATAAGGCTGTCTTCATCGATCTTCGCCTTTTCGACAAGGATATATCCCTTCTTTTCGAACATCCACGACACGCAGCCCACCTCCCCCAGACTGCCGCCGTGCTTTGTCATGATATGGCGCACCTCCGAGCCGGTCCTGTTTTTGTTGTCGGAGAGGACTTCTATAAGGACAGCAACTCCCCCTGTTCCATATCCCTCATATATCGACTCCTCATAGGATACGCCCGGCAGCTCGCCGGTCCCCTTCATAACAGCCCGCTTAATATTGTCGGCGGGCATGTTAACCTCTCTGGCCTTTTCGATCGCAACTCTCAACCTGGGATTCCCCGACGGATCCCCGCCGCCGAGCCGGGCGGCTACGGAGATCTCTTTGACGATCTTCGTAAAAACCTTCCCCCTTTTTGCATCGACACCGGCCTTTTTGTGTTTAATTTGGGCCCACTTGGAATGTCCAGACATGCTAACCCCCTCCGGATAGACAAGCTTAGAGATTTCATAAGTAAGAGATTATTTATAATAATTCGCCGGTTACGGTACTGTCAAGACTCTATTCCGTATTCCTTGATCTTTGTAAGGAGAGTCTTATAGCTCACTTTGAGGATATCGGCGGCCTTCGTCTTGTTGCCGCGCGTTTCCTTGAGGACGTTCGATATCCTCCTCGTCTCAGCAGCTCTCAAGGCCTCTTTTGCGACGGCTTCGAGTGTTCCGTCGGCCGAGAAGGCCTTATCTGCTGGTTCGGTCTGAAGATGTCTGTCGAGAACGAAGTGGTCCGGCATTATCATATCTCCGTCGCAGAGGATGACCGCCCGCTCGATCGCATTTTCAAGTTCTCTGACATTACCCTTCCAGTGATACAATGTCAGGAGATCGAGAGCCTCCTTCGAGATGCTTTTAGACGAAGTTTTGAGCTCAAGGCAATATTTATTGATGAAGTACTCGACCAGCAATGGAATGTCCTCCCTGCGTTCCCTGAGCGGAGGAATCCGGATGGGAAAAACATTCAAACGGTAATAGAGGTCTTCCCGGAACTTTTTCTCCTCCACTGCCTTTCCGAGATCTTTATTGCTCGCTGCAATGATTCTTACGTCGACCTTGACTGACTTCTCCGCGCCTACGCGCTCGATCTGCCCGTCTTCTATAACTCGAAGGAGTTTCGACTGCAGCACGAGATCCATGTCTCCGATCTCGTCCAGGAATACCGTTCCCTTATCGGCAAGTTCGAATTTCCCAAGTTTTTTTGAATCAGCGCCGGTAAACGCCCCTTTCTCGTGTCCGAAAAGTTCGGATTCAAGAAGTTCCCTCGGAATCGCCGCACAGTTGATAGGCACAAAAGGATACTGCTGTCTTCCGCTCAAATTATGGATCGCCCGGGCAAACAGCTCCTTGCCGGTGCCGCTCTCGCCGATGAGAAGTACGGTAGTCTTCGTGGGAGCGACTTTCCGGACGATCTGCGCCACCGCAACAATTTTTTCACTCTTGCCGATGATCCTGGGGAGTCCAAGTTTGAAGGCAAACTCCTCTTTCAGGAGGATATTCTCGGTGACAAGTCTCTGAGTCTCGATGGCCCTTTTGATCAACATGAGGAGATGATCGGTGTCGAAGGGCTTCGTTATAAAATCAAAGGCCCCGTTCTTCATCGCTTCCACGGCATCCTCTACAGAACCGAAAGCCGTCATGATAATCACCGGCCTGAGTTGATTCTCTTCCTTCGAGAGCCTGAGCACTTCTATTCCGTCTTTCTTGGGTAGTTTGAGATCCGTAAGGACGAGGTCCACCTTGTTTTCCCTCAGTCGCCGCATGCCTTCAAGACCGTCAGAGGCAGAAATGACCGAATACCCCTGGGTCTCAAGGGTTTCTTTCAGCATGGCTGCCATCGACTCTTTGTCTTCTACGACTAAGACCGTTTCCATATTATATTCTGGCTTCCCTCAGAGCCTCTTTGCAAAGGCACTTCCTCCGCACGGGAATTCTGCCGAGGGCTTCCTTCACCAGGATTTTCAAATGGCCCGTCGCTTCAGCCATCGTCTTGATGACTTCGGAAGCGGTCAATTTATCTCCCGTCAGACCTGCTGCATAGTTGGTAACAACGGCCACGCCTGCATAACAGATCTCAGCTTCCCGGGCGAGTGAAGCTTCGGGCATGCCGGTCATGCCGACGACGTCCGCTCCGATACGGGAGAAATATCCGATCTCCGACCGGGTTTCAAGCCTCGGTCCTTCCGTGCAGAGGTACGTTCCTGATTTCATTACCCCGATCCCCGCCGCGCCTGACGCTTCCAGCAAAGCCCGCCTCATTTCCGGGCAATACGGCTCCGTAAAATCTATATGCACTGCCTCACCTTCATAAAAGGTAGAGGAACGTACCTTCGTCAGGTCTATGATCTGATCGAGTACGGCAATGGTTCCCGGTTTCATCCTCGAAGAAATTCCGCCGGTTGCGCTGACCGATATGATCCTCTGGACTCCGAGTTCCTTCATGCCCCAGATGTTGGCGCGGTAGTTAATCCTGTGAGGGGGTACGGAATGCTTTGAACCGTGCCTGGGGAGAAAAGCGATCTTTCGCCCTTGCAGTTCACCGATAACGAATGCGTCGGACGGTGAACCGTAGGGTGTCTTCAGCCGGCTTCTCTTCTTGATGATGACTCCTTCGATCGCGTACAGCCCGCTTCCTCCGATAATACCTATCACGGCTCCGTCTCCCTTTCAGAAATGTAGCAAGAACGTTCCAAAGAATTTTACCATATAATACGACCCTGAAAGGTCATAATGATCCCCGAACACTGTGGTAAATAATACACACCTCATTGACGGGGAACAACACAGCGTATCCGGCTAAGGGACGCAGTCATTCCGGGCAGAATCTCACACCTTCGGCGGACGCTACTGATAAGCCAATCTTCGAAGTAGTGCTCATCTCCGGCGAGATGAAAAGCAAACATGGGACTGCTGGCACCATATTTGCAGACCATCTTAAGATTTTCTTCTCACGGCGCTTCAATTCATAAAAAGTATGCGTTTACAGAGAACTTTAAAGCAAGAAGTCATTTTCGAAGGTATAGGACTCCACACCGGACGTCATGCAAGGGTTTGCCTGAAACCCGCTCCGAGGGATACAGGCATAGTCTTTATCAGGAAGGACAAGGACTTGACAATCAAGGCATCGGTCAGCTTTGTCACCGATACGGCTTTCGCGACAACCCTTGGATTCAACGGCGCTAAGATCCGGACCGTGGAGCATCTCCTCGCCGCTTTTGCAGGTCTTGGAATAGACAACATGATCGTGGAAGTGAATGGTCCGGAAATCCCCATTATGGATGGAAGCTCTATGGAGCTTACAAGCCTCATCCTGAAGGGGGGGATCGCAAAGCAGAGCAAGAAGAGACCGTACATTATGATAACGCATCCCGTTGTCATGTCCGACGGCAATGCAGAGATAGCGGTCTTGCCCCATAACGGAAGGCATATAACATACCGCATCCACTTCAAGCACGACCTCCTGGGAGAACAGAAACTGAGTCTTGAGTTGACCGAGGAGAGTTTCGCCATGGAAATAGCGCCGGCGCGCACCTTCGGATTTTTGAAGGATGTTGAACATCTAAAGGCTAACGGATTCGCCCGCGGCGGTTCGTTTGAAAACGCCATCATTCTTGGGGAGAGCGGTATCCTCAATGGGTCGGGACTTAGGTTTAAAGACGAATTCGTCCGCCATAAGATTCTCGATCTCCTGGGTGACTTGTCCCTTCTCGGATATCCCATTTATGGTCATATCGTTGCGAACAAATCAGGTCATACCACCAACCTGAAATTTCTGAAAAAGCTTCTCGCCCATCCCGATCACTGGAAGTTGGTCGCGGAGGTGAAGGAGCAGGTTCAGACCCTGACCTACAGCTAACCGACATTATTCACGAACCTTTCGCGCGAGAAAAGCAGATGCGGCACTGAGGCGGCTTTATCCTGATTCTTGCCAGGACCGAGAATGTCCCCCTCAGGCGGATTCGCAGAAGCGAACGCATAGTGCGGCGTTCGCTCTTCTTCACCGGCTTTGAGAATAATCCGGGCTAAAGTCCAACAGGAAAAATCTTTATTTTGCAATATGTTACAATTTTTACTTGAATTTTTGGGGCGGAATAGAGTTTCATAGAGAGGGAAGACCGCAAAAGGAAGGCTGGAGAATTTCTTCCCCAGCCCAAAATATCCGAGTCAACACAGAGAGGGAAACTATTTCTTTTTTGCGGTCTTCTTTGCTGTCTTTTTCTTCGCTGCTGCCTTCTTGGTTGCCATGAATGATTCACCCCCTTTCTCTCCGCATCTTCCGTTTTGGGAAAAATGCGGAATGATTGACGCTTACAATCTGCCGATAAGCGTAATCCTTTTCCCTGACAGAATTTTCTTCAGGTTCGAATCGCCTTTTTTCTTTTTCAGCCTATACTCGTCTTCGTCCATCATCCTACAACTAATCTTCTGCTCAAACCTTCTTTCGAGGTCTTTTAATTCCCTGGTGAGCGATGACGATGCGCCGATAACAAAGAGATCAACGGCGCCCCCGTTATCCCCCTCGGCGTAAGAGCCGTAGATGAAAGCGCCTTTTGCTCCGGCAGCCCGGAGGACCGCCTTTAACGCGCCGGGCAGACCGAGGGATTTTGTGATCAGGTTTTTTAGTTCCGAAAAAAGCGGCGATTCTTTGTTCGCCTGGAAGTACTTCAGATTGACGATCTTTTCACTCGTCACGATCCCCATCTTTTCGAGATTGTCGAGTTCCCGCTTTATGCCGGATGGGTTCTTTCTGAGGAGCTTGGCGACCTCCCTGATATAGAATTGTTCGTCAGGGCTGTTGAGAAGGAGAGAAAGTATCTCTGCCCGTATCGATGATGAAAATAAACTCTTTAACATAGCATCACTTGTATATAGGTATACAAAATAAAATTCTTTTTGTCAACAAAAAAATTACATTTAAGAACAGATAATGCTTTTTTGTAAACGATCATAGTTTGAGAACAACCGTTCCTAAATAGTGAACTGTAGATTTTTGTTGCCCGGAACAACTTACAACGATAGGTCTATTTTGCAGAGATCCGATTTCCTGCGAGCATACGGCGGACTCTCCGAAGATTCAGAATATCGTCGTGCTCGGACTTCTTCGGCGTTTCGAGGATCAGAGGAACGCCGGACAAACGGTCGTCCGTGATAAAGCGCTTCAGCCCCGACGGTCCGATGCGGCCGCGGCCGATATGTTCATGCCGGTCGATGCGCGAACCCGCATCTCCCTTGGAGTCGTTCAGATGGATCAGCTTCACGGAGTCACGGCCCAGATGGCGCATCGCATCGCCGATGAGTTTCTCCCTCCCCGGCGCCTCCCTGATGTTATATCCGGCTGCAAACGCGTGGCAGGTATCGATGCATATGCCCGAAACGAGAGAGCCCTTCACCGCCTCCTTGATCTCCGAAAGGTCATTAACCGTCGAGGAGATGTCGCCCCGTTCGCCCGCGGTATTCTCAATGAGAAGTCCGGCCTTCCATGCTCCGCTCTCAGCGACTATCCGCAGCGCCGAGACCGCCCGCTCTCTTGCGACACGATCCTCTTCTCCCGAAGCGCTTCCTGTATGAAGGACTACGTAATCCGCGCCGAGAACGTCCGCACGGTTCATCTCTTCAATCAGCATAGCGATGGATTTCTTCCGCAGGAGACCGTCCCGGGAAGCCACGTTGATAAGATATGAAGTATGAATGAAGACGGGCGACATGTCATAAAGGTCTCTGAGGGATATGAACAATGCCGCATCCTGTTCGCGGATTTCT
>JBFLXP010000182.1:0-6381 GCA_040757315.1 Nitrospirota bacterium | reverse complement strand
CTCATAATCTTCGTTGCCGGCGTTACGTTCAATGGAGGCAAAACAGTCCCGGAGCAAGGACGTGCTGTTGTGATTTACCGCGATAACGGATACGGTCATCTCTTCCATTCATAGGGCAGGCGGCAGACTCCCCATTCTTTTTCGTCCGTTTCGATAATGAAAGAGGGAGATTCCTTCCGGTCGAATATACATATTCCTGTATTATCAAGCAGGAAAACGACCACTTTGTAAGCGCCGCCGAGGAGAGGCAGATTTCTGAAAATAACCGAAGCCGTCTTTTCCCCCTGCCCTCGGAACGGCGGCATCCCCTGACGCACCATGCTGTCGGCGAAACAGCAGAGACCGTCATTCCTGTCGATGGCAAAACCCAGCCAGATTTCGACATCTTCAAGTATTTCAAAACTCATCTGCACCTCGAGATCGGAGGAAGATTTCAGAGACAATTGTACCGGATAACCGGCAGAGCGCAACATGATGTTCTTCACCATCGCTACCTTCGGCTCCACAGCGTCAATAGATGGAGGCGCTTCCTCCTTTTCCCTGTTCTCTTTTTCCCTGAGGTAATTCTCATAAAGAGAGATGACTTCCGTTGTCCTGCCTATCGACTCTGCCCTTCCCTGTCTGAGCCAGAGAGCCCTGTCACAAAAACTTGCAACCGTATAGAGGGAATGGGAGCAATAAAGCAAAGTTACGCCTTTCCGTTTCAACTCCCATATTCTGTCGATGCATTTCTTCTCATAGGCTCCATCGCCGACCGCCAACGCCTCGTCTATAACGATGATATCCGCATCAACATGGACGGCGAGGGAAAAGGCCAGTCTCATATACATCCCCGAGGAATAGGTCTTCACGGGCATATCGAAAAATTCGCCGATATCGGCGAACTTTTCCATGCGGTCCATTCTCGCGGCTATTTGTCCCTCGCTGAGGCCGTGGAGCGTCCCGTTCAGAAGCACGTTCTCCCTGCCGGTGAATTCGGGGTTGAAACCCGTCCCGAGTTCAAGTATGGAAGAAACCTTTCCGTCGACAGAAATACTTCCCGATGATGGTTCTATGACGCCTGCAACAAGTTTGAGAAACGTACTTTTTCCCGCGCCGTTTTCTCCGATTACACCGAGCGTCTCGCCTTTATGTATTTCGAGATCGAGCGGTCCAAGAGCCCTGAAGACTTTGTGTTCCTTCTTTCTGAAAAAAAGCTCCTTGAGCCTTTCGAAGGGATGATCGAAGATATGGTATTCCTTGACCAGTTGTCCGGTCTTTATTATGCTCCGGTCCATCAAAGAACGTCCTTGAAAGCCTCTTTTGTCCTGCTGAAAACAAAATACCCGGCGAAGAACACAGCCAGCGCGCAAACGGATGGATAAACCAGCAGGACGGGGTCAGGCATTTTGCCCTGAACAAGCAGGCTCCGGTATATCTCGACAATGAAAAAGAAGGGGTTGATGTCAAAAAGCCACCGAACGGATTCCGGAATGACATTCGACGGATATACGATCGGCGTCAGAAAGAAGACAAGATTCAGGACCATGCCGATTATCTGTATTATGTCTCTGAAGAAGACCGCGATGCTTCCAAGGCCGAAGGAAAGTCCCGACATTAGCAGCACCTGAATCAGGAAGGGAAAGATGAAAAAAGGGAAGGTGGATATGTTGAACAATCCCAGATAAACGAGCATTACCGAATACATGACAAGGTAGATGAAAAAGGTGATCGAAGAAGAGACGACCACCGATGCAACACAAATTTCGACGGGGAACTTGACCTTCTTGATAATATGGGCGTTCTCGATGAAGGTCGCTACGCCCCGCGACGTCCCTTCCGAAAAAAAAAGCCATGGTATGAGTCCGGCGAGCAGATACACTACAAAGGAAGAAGTTCCCGGCGCTTCCTCAAAGCGCACTTTGAGTATCACGGAAAAGAGGAAAGTGTAAAGAATTATCTGATAAAGCGGATTCGCAACCGCCCAGAACGGACCGAGCAGCGAGACTGCGTATTTTGCCTTGATGTCCTTGATGACCATGCTTTTGAGGATGTATCTGCCTCTGTAGATATTCAGGAATGCGGCTTTCATATCAGGTTATTATACCGCAGGGAAGCCATTCAAATGCACCTTCTATCCGGATGATCCGTGAGGCTCCGGGTCATAACCCCTCCTGACCTCCCCTTGTCTCAAGGGGAGGATACCTCTCTTAGGGTAAGAGGGGGGCGAGGGGAGTTACTTCAATCAATCCGCACGATCGTACTCCCTGTGTTGTGCCGCTTAGCGTCTTCCTGATATAATTAACAAATCTTTAATTCCAATGCTTGCCCGTCTGAAAATAACCTATCTATTCGAGAGCACTGCACTGTGGGGCGGCAACAAGGTCGGGTTCGAACAGGCTGAAGCGCTCTCCGAAGCCGGACATGCGGTAACGATACTTTCGAAGGACTCCGGCCCAACCTGGTACCCGCTGAAGCTGGGCGTCACCCAAGTGCCGGCCTTCGACAAAAGCACCATTCCGGAATCGGATATCCTTGTGGGAACCTTTTGGCCCACAGTGAAAGCTGCCTACGAATCGGGTAAGGGGACAACCGTTCATCTCTGTCAGGGATACGAGGCAGACTATGAGGAATTCCGTCATCTCAAATCGGAAATCGATGAGGTCTACTCCCTGAAAATTCCGAAACTGACGATATCGCCTCATCTCGACAAACTGCTTGCAGAGAAATTCGGCGCGGCGACTTATTATGTGGGCCAGATGCTCAACAGGGATATTCTTTTCCCTTCAAAAGAGGGATTTCTGCTGAAATCTTTAAGACATTTTAGATCGCGGTCGTTCAGGATTCTCGTTGTCGGCCCTTTCGAGGGCGACTACAAGAACATTGCTTCCGCCCTTAGAGGGATTCGGTCGGCCCGGGAAAAATTCAAAGTGCCCGTGAGACTCATTCGGGTATCCCAGTTTCCTCTTTCCCGTTCCGAAGAAGAGATCACAAAACCTGATGCTTATTATTTCCATGTGCCGAGCTGTTCCATGGGAGAGATTTACCGCAAAGCCGATCTTCTCGTTTCGATGTCGAAAGAGTGCGAAGGGTTCGGACTTCCGGCGCTCGAAGCTATGGCGTGCGGCATTCCGACCATACTGAGCAGGATATCGTCTCACACCGGGTTCGGAGAGACGCAGGATTAGGCGTTGTTTGTCGATCCCTCGGATGAAGGGGCGTTGGCTGAAGCTATAGCAGAGCTTTTCCGAAATAATACGCTGAGAAAGCAACTCGCACAAAGTGGCCTCGAAGTAGCCCGGGAGTTTACAAGAGAGAAAGTGCTCGAGCGCATTGAAAGGGCATTCGAGACTATCCTTTACAAAGAAAAATTGTCGAGGACGAAGAAAGCGTGGGATTCCTTCCAGACCGAGGCCCGCAATAATGGCCGAAAGAAGCACTGGTGGGACTCTCCGGTGATCATGGAACATTGCCAGAAGCTGGTCAGCGGTGATCCGAAGATAAATATATATCAATTCCTCAAGAAGAATTTCGTTCCCGCTCCGTTCTCGAAGGGATTGAGCATTTGCAGCGGCGCAGGGGAATTCGAAAGAGGTCTGATCGAGAGTGGAATCTGCAAATCCGTAGACGCGTATGAAATTGCGGAAGAACGGGTCAGGGAGGGTATTGCGGCTGCTCGCGAGAAGAACTATGCGATCGATTTCTTTGTTGAGGATGTTAACAGTGCATCTTTCAAGAAAGGTGCGTATGATGCTTTTTTTTCCTGGTCGGCCCTTCATCATATTTTGAATCTCGAAGGAGTCTGCAGGAATGTGGCGGATGCGCTGAAACCCGGAGGTCTCGTTGCCGCACAGGAATTCATCGGCCCGAACCAGTTTCAGTGGACAGACAAACAATTGGAAGTCATGAACGGAATCCTGACAATACTGCCTGAAAGGCTCCGGACGAATCCCGCAACAGGAGAGGTCATTGCTACCTTGGAGCGGCCGACGATCGCATCCATGAACAGCACAGATCCTTCGGAAGCGATCAGATCCGGGGATATTATTCCCGTTCTGAGGCAATTCTTCGACATAAAGACGATACGGTATTTCGGGGGCTCCGTCTTTAATTTCCTCTTCAATGAAATCATAGGAAATTTTGACCATACGAGAGAGGAAGATACGTCTCTCATTAGAATGGTCCTGCTTGTGGAGCAGCTTCTCATCGAGCATGATGTGCTCGACAACGACTACGCGGTCATTATCGCCAAAAGAAGTTGACATTCCCTTCCGTCTTTAGTATCCTCGAATCAATACAGTCCGATCTCATTCTTTCTTCATCCAACGATTTTATGAAGGGGGGTGATCTGCTCAGAAAATGCCTTTCTGTCGTTCAGGGAGACATGTTGTTCGTGTCAATTCTTGGCAATAAGACAAAAGGAGGGAGCATGTTAAAGAAATGTTTCTTAGGGTTTTTGCTTTTTGTATTGGTGGCGTTCTCATACGGAGTTTCGGATGCTGCTCTCGGCATACCTGACCAGGTTCAGTCTGCCACTCTGATTGTCCCTTTAATGGAGAAGGGGATTTCGACCGTCCACAATACACTCACGGTGGTGGAAGACCTTTGCTCGGGATCTCACACTGTCCACTGGGAAATATGGAATATTGATGGTACACCGGTTAACCTCTATGGAAATGTTACCTTCAACGGTTCATGGGTCAGCGATTTCGGAAGTATACTCGCATCGGCTTCCCCTGCCCAGCTTGCCCTGTTAACAGATGGCGGATTTTACAGGGGTTTTATGACTATCGACTTGGTGACCGCATCTACGAATTTGCTCCCCACCGATGTCGGGTACCCATTCTCACCGGTTAACTGCCTTTCAGGCCTAACTTACTATGTGCGGCTCCTTGAAGGTGCGGCCAACGGAATCCCTATGATCCACATAGAGGGCGGATTAGATGCAGGTATACATTCAAATGCAAAAGGATTTTACCAAATGGGTGATGACCGGGAGGAAATAGACAATCATTCACGTTACTATGCATACCTCACGACAAATGGACTGGCAGTCGTTGATGATCCCGATAACACACTCAACTATATAATAAGCAGAGTTTATCTCACTCCTCCGAACGGCATAAGCAGAATCGTTGTCTGGGCATGGGCCCCTGCCCAGCTTGGAACAACCGCCACACCGGGCAGCGTCGGAGGACCTTTCGCGTATCAACATTTTGATGAAGCGGGAAGTCTGGTTCTGAATACCAACGTGAATCTGAACCATATTGTGAATATCATAAATGTATCGGGGACTGCGAATGGGTGGGTCTGGATTACCAATATACCTGAGAATTTTGACGTTTACGCCTTTTCCTTCAACTCTGCAACGTACACCGAGAATCCGGCGTTGACATGGGAGGCGATGTTCGAATCTACCATATTACCTGAGTGGTTGCCATAATTAAGGCGTGTAGAATCGTCGGGTAATTTCTATTCTCAAACCATTCAGGACAGATTCAGGGGAAACATCCCCTGAATCTGTCTTTTTGTTGATACTTTTATAAAAAGTCTCAAAATAGTATTTACAAAAGTCTGTCATGCCCGAGGACTTCAATCGGGCATCCATAGCCTTTAAACTGCTTGATTCCCGCTTACAGACTGCGGGAATGACGACAAAACAATGCACATTCTATTATGAGAACCTTAATATCTCTCCGCAACAATTACAATCTCGGACGCTCTCAGTTCTTCTTCAGATACTTCACTCATTCCTTTGATTCCGGCGATAAACTGAACGCCACGGGGAGGTATTTCGAAACTTTGGAGAATGACTTCCTTTACCTTATATCCCGTGTCTTCAAAAAGCTCTACAAACGTCTTGCGGGTAAAAAACCTTATATGCGTCCCGGAGAGGATGCTGAAAGGAACGTAATCCCATTTTCCCCTCATCATTTCATATAGAATCGCCCAGTTCGCGATGTTCGGCGTGCTGGCTATGAGGAGGCCATTTTCCCTCAGACAATCGCTCAAACCCTTCAACACTTTCCATGGGTCGTTCAGGTGCTCTATTAAATCCCCGCAGACAATGCAATCGTAGAGTTCGGGCAGGCCGTTTCCGATCGCATCTTGGATGTCCCCATGAATGACTTTGTCGAGTCTGCCCCGCGCGACTGAAAGAAGTTCGGCGTCGGTGTCTATACCCGTGACGGCGCATTTCTGTCTTTTCTTCAGAATCTCGCCGAAACGGCCTTTGGCGCACCCCACATCGAGGATTTTTTCGGCATTCAGGGGCACATGCTCAAGCAGGTCTTCCCGGCCGCTTTCGTATACATCTCCGTAGCGATGCACATAAACTCCCTCGGCCACGCCAAGCTTCAAGCCTCTGCTGTTGATCACCCCTGGCAGTTCAGCCGCTTTGCA
>JBFLXP010000181.1:0-6405 GCA_040757315.1 Nitrospirota bacterium | reverse complement strand
TGTCCGGCGACATCATGGACAGCCAGATAGGAATAGAAGAACCGTACGCATGACTCGGCCTCGGTTCGGAATACTTCCAGCTCATTGGCGAATAATTCTTCTGGCATAATCATTTCTCAATTACCCCGCCATTTATCTGTAAAGCGTATTCTATACAGTGATGCATCACGCGCTATCATTCATATTTTTTCATGACATTGTATTGACGCCTGTGTTTAATTTGTTCGTAGAGGTTGTCACCATAGTGAAAATCAAGCAAGGCATTTGCCCCATACCGCTCTTTTATAAATTTGACCAGTTCTCTGTATTCTTTCTTTATTTTCTCATTTTCCTCGACTAATCCTTCGAATTGAGTTTCAAGATTACGCAAATTATTATGTAAGTACTGTTGTTGCCGTGTTGCTATAAGAGCTACTCTTTCTTTCTTATCTGATTCTCTTGACAATTCAGTTTTGATTTCGTCAATTCTGATGTTGATAAGCTTGATTTGATCTTCAAGATCCGAATTTTCCGATTCTGAGTTTCTTAGGCGTTTTGTAAGAATTTCAAGTTCCTCTTGATAGAACAATTTGAATTCTTCGAGTTTTTCTCTATAGTTCTGCTTATATGATAGCTCGTCCTTGAGAAGGTTCACATGTTCTTCATATTTCTTTATCAAAACACGATAGAGAACAAATAAGCTAATTACAAAGGTTCCAAGTGTGATAAATTGAAGTTCAATCATTCTTTCTTCCCATACAGTGATTATACAACTTGTCGTTCTTGCGAGTTCTTTGAAGAATATAGCACATCAGAGTTTTTCTTAAAAGAGCAAGTTGTCATAAAAATCAAGGCGCCTGATCAAAACTTGCTCGGGAGTACCGAACAGTCCTAAGACCATTCTTCCAGTGCATGGATGAGGAAGAACAGGGGATCGCCGAGAATTGACAACCGCGCGAGGATTCTTCTGGAAATAAATGCTCTCAGCGAGATGTCCTATACGAGAGTTTTCAGGTGGAGGCAGGACACGACCATTATGGGCCTATCCAGTCGGCAATCAAGATCTCTGCTTCAGCCACATACAAACAACAGTATGGCTTCAGGTGCCTTCTACAATTCTTTATCAAAGATGCATGTTGAGTAAATCACTTTAAGTGCAGAGTTCTTTCCCAAAGGAATAAATTCAAGAAGCCTTAATTACTCGTGACGAAGAGCGTCAATAGGATCAAGCCTGGCTGCACGTCTTGCCGGAAAGAATCCAAAAATTACCCCGATCGCAGCGGAAAAAAGAAAAGAAAGCAGGTTGATGCCGGGATTGAAAATATAGGGGAGCTGCATGAGTTTTGCAGCAACAAACGAACCTGCTGTAGCTATTGCAATGCCAACCAGACCGCCCAATGATGAAAGTACCACTGCCTCTACCAGGAACTGAATAAGCACATCATTTTCGAGGGCTCCAATGGCAAGCCTGATGCCGATCTCCCGTGTCCGCTCAGTGACCGACACGAGCATAATATTCATAATGCCGATGCCGCCCACCAGGAGACTGACTGCGGCAACCGCTGCCAATAGTGCTGTAAGCAGTTGTGTGGTGCCCGCAAGCATATTGGCAATCTCCTTCATATCCATCACATTGAAATTATCATCATCGCTCGCCGAAAGATGTCGCCTTTCCCGCAATAATCTTCCTATATCAGTCTGGGCTTTTTCAGTTGAGGCGCCTTCCTGAACCGAAACCTGAAACATCGCAACATCCTGATTGCCGGAAATGCGCCGCTGATATGTATGTAAAGGGATTACAACGATATCGTCCTGATCCGTACCCATGGTGCTCTGCCCCTTGGCTTCCAGGATACCGATCACCTGACACGAAAGCTTTTCAAGACGAATCTTTTCCCCTAATGCCCCTTGCCCGCCGAACAGCTTCTTACGCACAGTTTCGCCAATAATACATATCGCCGCTCCGGCTCGCAACTCGCTCTCATTAAATTGCCGGCCTGTCCTGATTGATCTGTTCGTCACCCTGGAATACTGATTATCGCTTCCTGTTACTGAAGTCGACCAGTTTTGGTTGCCGACTACGGCCTGGATGCTCTTGGAAGAGACTGGAGCTACAGCAGCAATCGAGCTGACCTCCCGGAGAATAGCCTCTCCGTCGCTCTCTTTGAACAAGACGGTGTCGGAAGACTGACCTGGGCCGAGTCTCTTCCCTGGAGTAACCATAAGCAGGTTACTGCCCATGCTGGCAATTTGTTGTTGGACCTGAGCAGTAGCACCTCCACCGATCGTTACCATCGTAATTACCGCTGCTACGCCTATGACAATACCAAGCACCGTAAGAAATGATCGCAGGATATTGCGCCTAATTGCCCGAAAAGCGAGTAATATAGTGTTCCAGAACATTATTTGGCCCTCCCTTTTTGTGCATCTGTCTCGACCAGACCGTCCCGGAAATGGATGAGCCGTTTTGCGTAAGCTGCCATATCAGGCTCGTGGGTAATCATGATTATGGTAATTCCTTGATTAGTGTTCAATATATTCAGCAATTCCATGATCTCCAGGCTTCGGGCAGTATCAAGATTGCCTGTAGGCTCGTCTGCCAGGAGTACGTCCGGTTCTGTGACTATTGCGCGCGCGATAGCGACCCTCTGTTGCTGTCCTCCGGAAAGCTCACCGGGGGTATGAGACTCCCATCCCCTGAGGCCGACTGTTTCCAGAGCTTTTAGTGCCTTTTCTCGTCGCTGGTGTACGGGGACACGCCGGTAGATCAAAGGGAGTTCTACGTTCTCAAGCGCAGAAGTGCGGTTGAGGAGGTTATACCCCTGAAATACGAACCCCTGATAATAACGGCGAAGGAGGGCCCGCTGATTGCGGGTCAATAGCCCTACATCTACATCCCTGAACAGGTAAGTTCCGGAGGTTGGCGTATCGAGGCATCCGAGGATGTTCATGCAGGTGGATTTTCCGGATCCGCTCGGCCCCATTATTGCCACAAACTCCCCTTCATTGATGCGAAGATCAATACCCTGAAGGGCCTGCATCGAAGCCTGACCTTTCCCATAGACCTTGGTTACTCCCCTGAATTCGATGAGATGCTGTTCCAGGTTACTTTCTCTTTGTTGCGGACCACGGGTATTCATTTGGCAACCGTAATAGTGTCGACCACAACCTCCATACCAGGTTTTATGTCTCCGGTAAGAATTTCTGTCATAAGTCCGCTTGTTGCCCCTGTCGTGACATTAACGGCTGAAAGTTGACCATTCTTTACAGTCCAGACCCTCTGCTGTCTTCCGTTGGTGGTTGTTTCATTGCGCTGTTGTGTTCCGCGGGGTGGACGCGGGAGGAGGGATCCCACCAAGCCGGTGGATGACTTTTCCTCCTGCTGTACGGGAGGACTAAAGCGCATTGCGGCGCTGGAGACCATGATGGCATTTTCAACTTTCTTTACTGTTATATCTGCAGTGGCTGTCATTCCCGGACGAAGGGACAAATCCGTGTTATCAACTTTTAGCACGGTTTCGTATGTCACTACCCCTGACGTCGTTGTGGAAGCATAGCGGGCCTGAGTAATCCGTGCCTCAAAAGTGCGATTCGGGTAAGCAGAAACGCTAAACGTAGCCTTCTGGCCTTCCTTCACTTTCCCTATGTCGGCCTCATCCACATCCACGTGAAGTTCCATTTGTGTCAGATCCTGAGCCAGAGTGAAGAGCACTGGAGCCTCAAATGACGCAGCCACGGTTTGCCCCGGCTCTATGTTTCGGGTAAGAACAACGCCATTCATAGGAGACAGGATGATCGACTTTGAGAGATCTGTCTCATTCGCTTTGAGAGTAGCCTGGGCTTGGGACACATCAGCAGAGGCACTGGCAGCATTTGCTTTTGCCCGTTCCAAGGCTGCTTCTGCAGCATCTATCTCCGACTGCGAGGGGACTTTCCCGTTGCTCAGTTCCCTTACTTTTTGAAACTGGCTGAGCTTGGCTGTAGTCTCTGCAACAGTCGCCTGAGCTTGCAAGACCTTCGCCTTTGCCGACTCCAGTGCAGCTTTGGATTGTGTTATCTGCGCCTCGAGTTTTGAGGTATCCAGTCTTGCCAGAACCTGGCCGATTTTCACCCGATCGTTGTAGTTGACTTCAACGCTTTTGAGGATGCCGGATAACTCACTGCCTACGCTTACTGTGTTCGTTGGCTCTAGGGTGCCGGTTGCGGTTACGATGACCGTGAGTTCTCCGCGCTGGACTTTTTCTGTTTTGTATTGCGTTGCGGTTGTCTTGCCCGCCTTTTTCCATATGATTACTGCTGCCACTGCCAGAATCACAATCAAGGCAATAATGAGAAATTTCTTCAGCCGCCTGCCAAGCATATGTGATTGACTCATTTCGAGTGTCTCTGTAATATCGGGCTTTGGATTACTATCCACTCTCATATCTCCTCTCCCTTAAAAACTATTTTTCTTCGTCCGGGTAAATAGATTTCCAACCGCCCCCAAGGGCCTTGTACAGGCGGACAAGGTTGGAAGCAACGTTCCCTTCGCTTTGAGCCAGTTGTTCCTGAAACGAGAGTAGAGAACGCTGCGCATCGAGGACATTATTAAAATCGGTAAGGCCTGCTTGGTATTTATGCTGTGCCAACTCTACTGCCTTGTGGGCTGCCTGTGTCGCCTCGCTCAATGATTGCCTCCGGTGTTGTACCTCGACATAGGCCACGAGTGCGTTTTCAACTTCTTCCAGTGCGGTGAGTATAGAGGCCTCATAGGCAATCAAAGACTGCTCTTGCAGTGCTGACTGCACTTCAATATTTTGGCGGATTGCTCCACCTCTAAAAATTGCCCAGCTTATTCCAGGGCCACCGCTGAATGTCGAAGTACCGGAAGAAAGGTTACCCAGTGAAAGGGTTTCGAGACCAATTGAGCCGCTCAGCGTAAGCTTGGGATAGATATCTGCCGTTGCGACGCCAATCCTGGCTGTCTGCGCAGCCAGCTCCCGCTCGGCCTGTCGTACATCGGGTCGACGCCTCAGGAGGTCAGCCGGCACACCTACTGCAATGTTTAATGGTGTAACAGGAATGGGCTCCTGTTTCTGCATCTCCGGGTGGACATTGCCTGGTTGCTCTCCCAGGAGCACGGCGATCCGGTTCATGGCTTCCTCTAATCCGGTGCGGAGAGTCGGTATCAGGGCTCGTGTATTTTCAAGGCTATAGCGGGCCTGCTGCACAGCAAGTTCGTCACTCAACCCCGCCTCGTATCGCCATTGGGTCAACTGGTAAGTCTCGCTTTGAGCCTCCAGGTTGGCTTCTGCCACAGAAATTTGCACCTGAGAAGTGCGCACATCGATGTAATTCAGCGCCACTTCTGCAAGCAGGGAAACGAGGACATCGCGCATATTCTCCTCGCTAACCTGCAGATCCGTTTCCGCTGCTTCCACTGAGCGGCGGACACCACCAAAGATATCCAGCTCCCAGCCTGCATCAAAGTTTGCGGTGTAAAGTTCGTTGCTCTTGCCGGTTCCAGTGTCTTTGCTGGTATGGCTCCATGTGGCAGATCCCGCGGCGTTCAAAGTTGGGAGAAGATCGGCCTTGGCAATTCCCCGTCGGGCGCGGGCCTCACGAATCCGAGACCTGGCCTTTTTAAGATCGAGATTGCCGGACACTGCACGATCCATCAGGCTGGAAAGCGCTGGATCGTTCAGCGTGGTCCACCATCCAGCCAGCGTCTGGGGATTCATCTCTTCGGCGATGAGTCCGCCTTTTAATTCACTGTTCCATGTTGTAGATAATGGTGTATCAGGCTTGACATAATCCGGGCCAACAGTTGCGCATCCGGTCACGATCAGTAGCATCAACAGCCACGAAAAACGCGAAAGATATCCGATGTAGGTCGTTTTGCCTAAAAAATTCATAGTACCCTTTTTGCCTATTTCAGCCTTTTATTTCTTGAAAGAGTGTTTTTTAATGACTCATCCTTTATTTTGTGTATCCCAGCGAGTGAAAACTGCACCACATGATCTGCATAAGCATTCAAATTTGTAATTCCCGGCGGGCCCTCTGCATGACCTCTTCTTCCCAAGACCATCGGATTAACACACTGGCTTATGATACTTACCTCACAGAACTGAATCTGCATGTCTGAAGCTTGTTGTCCCAATAGCTCACGGATTAAACCTCGCATTCTTTTTTGCATAGGAAGAAGCATCTCCCGCATGATCTCATCCAGAAGACCTGTCGGATTTGCAAATTCTTTCAGCACTATCAGAAACTCTTTGTTCTTTTTGTCGTGTATCCGATGTAAAAGGGCTATTATTTGGCCTTTCAGGCGTTCTTCTGGTGGTGCTGCATCACTCACGCCAGCATCCGCTGGATGTACTTTAATGGATTCAGAGAAGGCATATCGCCATGCTTCTCGGTAAAGTGTTTCTTTGTCCCCGAAATGGT
>JBFLXP010000180.1:0-6441 GCA_040757315.1 Nitrospirota bacterium | reverse complement strand
AAAAAATCACGATATGTGATTAACGCCGTACCCGCGCAGTACATGAGGCCGGTTTTTGGAGAAGCCGCGCTGCATCTTTTGGAGGAGGCAGTGATCGTCAGCGTTGCAAAAGGAATCGAGAAGGGAACTCTTCTAACGGTTTCTTCAATATTGAAGAGCCTGTCCGGTCGTCCGGTTGCTGTGCTGTCGGGACCAAGTTTCGCCAAAGAGGTGATAAAGAAGCTTCCCACGGCTGTCACGCTTGCTGTTGAGGACCAGAATATTGGTTTCGTCTTGCAGGAAGTCTTCAATACCAATAATTTCCGCGTTTATACTCATGATGACATTCTCGGCGCCGAACTCGGCGGAGCTCTCAAGAACGTCATGGCCATCGCTGCAGGAATTTGCGAGAGTCTCGGTCTCGGGAACAACGCTCGCGCATCTCTTATTACAAGAGGACTTCATGAGATGACAAGGCTTGGCGTTGCCATGGGGGCAAAGGAAAAGACTTTTTCCGGACTCAGCGGCATAGGCGATCTCGTCCTGACCTGCACAAGCCCTCTGTCGAGAAACTACACCGTAGGTATGAAGCTCGGACAAGGGAGCAAATTAGGCGATATACTCCGGCAGACACGGAGCGTTGCCGAGGGAGTCGCGACTGCCGAGTCTGCATACGCTTTGTCAAAAAAATTTGAGATCGAGATGCCTATCGTGGAGCAAGTCTACCGGATTCTGTATGAAGATAAGGACCCGGCGCAGGCTGTGAAGGATCTGATGGACCGGTCTCTGAAGTCTGAATTTTAGAATTCAGGATTTTTTGTGGATAGTTCGATTATAAAAGACCTTTTGGAATCCGTCAGATCGGGCAGACTAAGTATTGACAAGGCGCTTATCAAGCTGAAGCATCTTCCATACGAAGACCTCTCGTTTGCCAAGGTGGACCATCACAGGCATTTGCGGCAGGGGATACCCGAAGTCATATTCGCGGGAGGAAAGAAAGCCGAAGACGTCGTCCGGATTGCCCGCTCGATGTACAGGACCGGCAAACAGGTGCTGATAACAAAGGCATCGGAAGACATCCATGCAAAACTGGGGCTGAAGCATGCCGTCTTTCATCCTTTGTCCGGAACGATCACAGTGAAGGAAGGCGGAGAGCAACGGGGTCATGTCCTGATCCTTTCAGCGGGAACATCCGACATCCCGGTTGCCGAAGAAGCTGCCGTGACAGTCTCATTCCTCGGCAGCAGAGTCGAAACGGCCTATGATGTAGGTGTCGCCGGCATTCACCGTCTCATGGATACAAAAAACTCGCTTCATTCGGCGCGCGTAATTGTTGTCGTGGCAGGGATGGAGGGAGCGCTCCCTTCTGTCGTCGGCGGACTCACCGACAGGCCGATTGTTGCAGTGCCGACATCAGTGGGATACGGCACAAGTTTCGGCGGACTTACTGCTCTGCTAGCCATGTTGAACTCCTGCGTGCCGGGAATTGCGGTAATGAATATCGATAACGGCTTCGGAGCAGGCTGCCTGGCTCACAAAATAAATAGTGTCTGTCCATAAATTAAGTATTCAGGTGATCCGTCATTCCCCGTCCGTCAATGCGTAAGACGGATGATCGGGGAATCCAGTCTTTTCAATACGTTCTGGATTATCCGGTCAAGCCGGATAATGACGAAAATGAGACTTTGTGGACAGACTCTAAATAGTCTTCCTCACAAATAGTACTTCAACCAGTTCAATACTGTCCAAAATAACCCAGCAGGCACTCATATGCGAATAATCCGGGCTAATCTCTTTTCTGACAGTCCAGAATATTTTTTTGAAATTTGTGATCGCGATAGTAGATAAAACTCTCCAGATGTATTACTCTTTAAATATGAGGCATTAGTTATGAATGTTCTGCCTGGCATTATCCTTTGTTGTTGTCTTTTTTGTATATCCTGCAGCCTCGCGCAAAAAAATTCGTGTGCTGCTGCCACGGATAAGGACATTCTGCAAAAGATGATAATTATTTCGGAACAAGATAATGAAAAAGAGATAGCTGTCGGATGCGGGGGCAGATTCGAAATAGAAATGGAGCAGACCGGCGGCACCGGTTATGCATGGCATATAACTGATTTAAACAATGACTATATCCGCCTTTTGGGTGAAGAGACGAGACCGATGTCGGAAGGCGCGGTTGGAAGGCCTGTCAAGAAGATCTGGCGGTTCGAGACGCTCAAGAGCGGAACGACGCACATTGTAATGAAAAACTATCGCGTTTGGGAAGGCGCAGACCGGGCAATTGGAACATTCTCGGTCACGCTCCTCATACGATGAAGGAAAGGCGGTCGTAATGTTTCACAAGAAGTTGTTTGTGAGTTTAACCTTGTTATTGTTGACGCTGTTTGTCAGCGCACTTTCATCTGCCGACGAAATCGGGCAGATACGGGCGGCGATTCAATCATCCGGCGGGCAATGGGTCGCCGGAGACACATCCATGACCAGGCTTGCCCCGGAGGAGCGGAGGAAACGCCTTGGTCTGAATTATCCGGTTGCAACGCTCGACACAAAAGTCTTGTCTCTGCAGGAGCCGGTTCTCGCAGTTCCCGCGAGTTTCGACTGGAGAAGCAACGGCGGGAATTTCGTGACGCCCGTCAGAGATCAGGGGAATTGCGGCAGTTGCTGGGCATTTGCGACCACGGCTGCTGCGGAGTCTGCTCAACTTATAAGCAGCAGTACGCCGGGTTATGACCTGAATCTTTCGGAACAACTTTTGGCATCCTGCAGTGGCGCCGGCGATTGCAACGGAGGCTATCTCGAAGATGCTTCGGATTACATCCGCGATACCGGCCTGCCTCTGGAGGCATGTTACCCCTATACTGCTACTGATTACGCGTGCACACCCTGTGCCAACTGGGACCTGTCTACGTACAGAATAGACAGTTGGCAATGGGTGGCTACCCAATCTCCGACGGTCACTGCTTTGAAGAATGCTCTCTATACTTATGGTCCACTGGCGACGACGATGCGCGTCTACGGGGATTTTTATGCCTATCAAAGCGGAGTTTATAGCTACTCTTACGGCGCGTACGAGGGAGGTCACGGCGTTTTGATCGTGGGATACGACGACGTCGGCCGGTATTTTACCGTCAAGAACAGTTGGGGACCGGACTGGGGTGAGGCGGGGTATTTCAGAATCGCATACTCTCAACTCGACAGCGCCGTGAATCTCGGCGACTGGACGATCGCCTACACGATGGCCCCGGAACCGGATGCTTTGACGGTTGCAACACCGAACGGCGGAGAAACATGGACGGCAGGTGTTACAAAAACCATTTGGTGGAACTACGCGGGGAATCCCGGCCCCTCAGTCAGGATCGAATTGTTCAAGAACGGAATGTATGACCGGAACATAGTGTCCTCGGCGTCGATAGGCACGAGCGGAATCGGCTCGTACAACTGGCCGGTGCCGGCTTCTATTGTCGCGGGGAATGATTACCTCGTCAAGATAACCAGCACGTCCGATGAGGCGATTGCGGACGTCAGCGATGCGCCTTTTTCGATAATATCACCGGGCATCGTGGTTACATCGCCTAATGGAGGCGAATCCTGGGCAGCCGGCACAATGCATCCCATCACCTGGTCTTACACGGGCAGTCCCGGTTCTTATGTGAAGATCGAACTGTTTAAGGGAGGCGTCTTCAACCGTACGATTTCTTATTTCACATCTGTCAGCGCAGGCTCGTACAACTGGTTGGTCCCTTCAACACAGGCTTTGGGTTCTGACTACATGATAAAGATTACCAGTACGTCCAACAGTTCTTATTCCGATATGAGCAACAGTTCCTTTACCATAACCGGTGCGCCTCCGCCCAGTATTACAGTCGCCAGCCCTGCCGGAGGCGAATCCTGGGCAGCCGGCACAACGCATCCCATCACCTGGTCTTACACGGGCAGTCCCGGTTCTTATGTGAAGATCGAACTGTTCAAAGGCGGTGTCTTCAACCGTACGATTTCCTCGTTCTCATTTATCAGCTCAGGCTCGTACAACTGGTCGATCCCTTCCACCTTGACTTCCGGCTCTGACTATTCAATCAAAATATCGAGCACTTCCAATTCTTCATATTTCGACTTCAGCGGGACTTTTACCATAACCGGTCCGCCTCCGCCCAGCATTACAGTCGCCAGTCCTGCCGGAGGCGAATCCTGGGCCGCGGGCACTATCAGGACTGTCAGTTGGTCTTATTCCGGAAGCCCCGGATACTTCGTGAAAATTGAGCTGTATAAAGGCGGCGTGCTGAATCGCGTAATTGCATCTTCGGCCTGGATTGGAAGCAACGGCACGGGAACTTATAACTGGACAATATCGTTAACACAAACGAAAGGTTCGGATTATCAGATAAAGATTACGAGCACGACTAACTCTTCTTCCTCGGACATAAGTGATGCAACATTTGTCGTGAATTGACTTTGCGCGAAGTCTAAACTATACTTAAACTAACCCTGGGGGAGGTTTCAAAGCCTGAGAGTCTCCTGAAAAAAGGAGAGACCCCAAGAACCTGAAACGGGTAATGCCGGCGTAGGGAATGGGAAGGAGCCGTATCCTTCAGGGATACGGTTTTTTATTTGCGTGAAACTGTTTCTGAACGGAGAGATATTCGAGACATCTGATTCCGCGACGATTGCGGACCTCCTCGCTCATCTGGGGATGGAGTCCGGCAGGGTCGCAGTCGAGGTGAACCTTGCTATCGTCAGGAGAGCCGAGCATTCGACCTTCGTGTTGAAAGAGGGAGACGCTGTCGAGATCGTGAATTTCGTGGGAGGAGGATGAATAATAAGCACGAAATACTAATTAAGATTCTCATAATAGAATAGACATTATCTTGTCGTCATTCCCGCAGTTCGTAAGCGGGAATCCAGTATTGACAGTCTCTGGATGCCCGACTAAAGTCCTCGGGCATGACAGACTTTTGTAAATACTATTTCGAGACTTTTAATAATTTCTGAATGCGAAACGAAAATCAGGTAACGGTTGGGTTTATTAGGATTTGGGATTTATTTCGATATTAGAATTTAGGATTTTTCATCAAGGAGAAAATTTATGAATGATTCTTTGATAATCAAAGGCATTGAGTTCAAATCGCGGCTGTGGGTCGGCACCGGGAAATACAAGGATTTCGATGAGACGAGACGGGCTGTTGAAGCTTCGGGAACCGATGTAGTGACTGTTGCCGTAAGGCGCGTGAACATCGTCGACAGGAAATCTGAAAATCTCCTTGATTATATAGATCCGAAAAAATACAAGATATTGCCGAACACCGCAGGCTGTTACACGGTGGATGACGCTTTGAGGTATGCGAGGCTTGCCCGTGAGGCTGGAATTTCAGACCTTGTAAAGCTCGAGGTGATCGGAGACGAAAAAACCCTCTTCCCCGATACCTGGGGGCTTTTGAAGGCTACGGAGATTCTTGTGAAGGAAGGCTTCGTTGTTCTGCCTTATACTAATGACGATCCTATTATGGCTAAACGGCTTGAGGAGGCGGGAGCTGCGGCGGTCATGCCGCTCGGCGCCCCTATAGGATCGGGACTCGGGATAAGAAATCCTTACAATATCAAGATAATTCTTGAAACGGTCAAAGTGCCCGTCATAGTCGATGCGGGCGTAGGGACGGCATCCGATGCGGCGATTGCGATGGAACTCGGCTGCGACGCCGTCCTTATCAATACGGGCATTGCAGGGGCAAAGGATCCCATCGCGATGGCAGAGGCTATGAAATGCGCCGTCCTGGCGGGACGTCTCGCCTATAATGCAGGAAGGATCCCCAGAAAACTCTATGCGACGGCGAGCAGTCCTATCGAAGGAATGCTGTGAAAATGAGAGAGCAAGAAGGTGAAATGGTGAAGTGGTGAGATTGTGAGTGAGTTGGGGCAGAGAATTCATTGTTGGAATGAACAGAGGGGGGAACGATAATCAAGAGAACCTGGATAGATGATCTAAGGCTCTATCTGGTAACCGACAGGAAATTGTTCTCCGCTGTCTGTTCGTTCTATTTCGCAGTCGAGGATGCGCTGTCGGCAGGAGTCAGATCCGTACAGTTGAGAGAAAAAGATTTGTCGGTACGGGAATTGATTGACGTGGGTCGCTGGATGAGGGATTTAACAAGAGAATACGGAGCCAAACTATTCATCAATGACAGGGTTGACGTCGCGCTGTCAGTCGGAGCCGACGGAGTGCATCTTGGCCGGCAGAGCATTCCTGCCCGTGCTGTCAGAAAGATATGTGGTAAACGGCTTCTTATCGGCGTTTCCACCCACAGCGTCGATGAGGCCGTTGAAGCCGAGGAAAGCGGCGCCGATTTCGTCACCCTCGGCCCTATTTACAGGACTCCCTCAAAGATGAAATATGGTGCTCCGATCGGTCTCGATATCCTCAGAAAGGTGAAATCGCGCATATCGATACCGGTGCTCGCTATCGGAGGG
>JBFLXP010000179.1:0-6448 GCA_040757315.1 Nitrospirota bacterium | reverse complement strand
TCAAAAACATCGAAAACCTGGAAGGTCGCCATGTCGTGGCCTTTCTGCAGTCGAAAATCGGCCAGGAGGCCGCCCACGCTACCATCCAGCTATATGCCGCAGCCTGTGAAAAACTGGAAGCGGCCCTTTCCCGTTATGCTGAGCTCAAGCACACCGGCCGCGGATATAATTTTAGCCCGGATATAGCTGACGCGCGCGCCGAGGCGCTGCACTTGGCCCGGTTTGAGGGCTCCCGGGCTTATGCGGCGCCGGCAAAGATTGTTGCGGCCATTCAGCCAGAACGTTACCAACTCATCGCCGCCTGCCAATGCCAGGGCGGCGCCAGGATAGACGAGGTTAGGTTTACCCTTGAAGACCTCCAAGGGATTCGGCCTGACCCCATCACAGGCCAGGAGAAAGGCTGGCTGGCCGTTGACGGCAAAGGCGGTAAAGAAAGAGATATTATGGTCCCCCTTCTCACTTACCAGGCGGTCGCCGAGTGCGTATTGTCCTTGGCGCCGGGACAACATTGGGGGATTGGCAACGACGTTGATCGCATGGCTTACCGGGAGCAGATCCGCCAGGTCTGCCAGCTGCTCGGAGATGATTATCACGGGTCCCACGGGTTCCGCTGGAACTACGCCCAAGCAAGGTTCCAGGAGGTCCAAGCCGTCGGCCTGACTTATAACGAGGCCCTCTCCCAGGTCTCGTCAGAAATGGGCCATGAGCGCGCCGATATCACGGAGCACTACCTTAAGTGATCGCTTGAGGCAGTCCAGGACCGTCAAGGCAAAAATCATCCCCTATGATGCTACTATGATGCTGGGATTGTCAGGAATCTAAAATCGTTCCATCTCCATACCTGCAACTTATGCTACTCCTTCGATAAGCCCCCCTCGTGGAGAAATATGGCAGGTGAATACTTTACTCTGAGGGAGCCTCGGAACACCTCTTTCAGTTTTGCGTCATACGATACCCAATTTTGTCAGAAGGTAGTTCACCCGCTCATAAGCGTCACGCTGCAAGATTTCACGTTCTTCCGGGTCGGTGATCTCTTCAAAATCAGCGACAAATTTCGGACCTATATCTTTTTCCGTTGCGAATTTCTTGGCAATTTTTTCCAATCCCTCCCGGACCAATCCATGTTTCAGATAAGGTCTGAATACTTCAACCAGACCATCGAGTCCACCGGGATAGTTTGTTATGCTGTAATAAATGTCCCAGGAATCCTTTTCTTTCAAGCGGTCCTCTAAAGCCATGCCTTTCATAATTAGAAATGGCACTATCGTAGCCACCCGGATAGTTACAGAGTCCTTGCCGCCCCCTGGAAGTTCTCCCTCAATCGGCACTTCCATAACCATATCAAAAGCCAAATCGCATCCTCTGGCTTTGCGGGCCAGGACATCTTGCATCCTTTGAGTGCGGTGACTTTTCCCGGTTCCTTCATATTCTCCGGCTAACAAATCTACCTGAACAATAATCTCCTGGTCTTCTACGAAAACCCGTCTGTGAAATATGTATGGTTGCTTTCCTTGCTCATATCCCCTGCTCAGGAGGAGTTTCTGAATAGACTTGTATCCTTGCTCCTGGAGCTTGCGGTGATCCAGGGCGAGATCCACGTCTATGCTGCCGCAGTGTGGCTTGACCTTGTTAGCGAAGATAAATTCCGGAACCCACCCTCCCACCAGTACCATATCTTCACGGTATTCCCCCAAGAGGTGGGCAAGTTCAAGTAACACCGACCGGGCTGCTTTTACAGCAATTTCATTGTAATCTGTTCTTGTTGCCATCTTTTCCTGATCACCTGCTCAAGAAGCATGTCGGCTGCTTCCTCACCCCGGCCGCGGTAAGTTTTCAGATCAAGATAAATCTGAATGGGGGAAGCGATACGGATACCGTTAATATCTTTACTGCCGTAAAAAATCCCTTCATCATAGGGGGTCAACAGGCTGATATTGGCGCCGCTGGGCACTTCTTTCAAGTTAAGTAAGCCGGCCACATCCTTTTCCGTCTCTTCCAAATAGGCAAAAACGCGCTGATAACGCACCGCAGGAGCCAGCCTGGCTGCTCCGGAGAAGGACGTCAGGGCATAGGTCAACTTCTCTGATTTGCATAAGTTGGCCAAAGCGAATTCTATTTCCGAGACACTTTTCAGAGAATAAAAGTCTCTCACCCGGTTTTTGCGGAAATTATAATTCTTGGCCCACTCAGACAGAAGCTCTTCCGGTTTGGACAGGACCATACCATCGGCTTCGCTGAGGCACTCACGGTTGAGCAGGAGGTTTTTTACCTTGGCAACCTGGCCAACACTCACCCCGGCCTCATCGGCCAGTTCCTGAATTTTCCAAGCCTTTAGGGGAGTTGTCAGGAGTACACGCAGAACGTTTTCCGCTTTTGGAGAATAGAGCGAACGCAGGTCTCTCTTCTCGGAAAAAATATTGGGGTTGCCCGTTTTTTCAATATAGACCTCCTGAAAGCAAAGGCGGCAGTTGCCGGAAAAGTCTAGGTATCCGACTCCTGCCTGTTCACAGATTTCCGCTGCTTTTGGAGAAATGTAAGGAGCAATGAAGACAGGAAAAGCTTGGGGAAATGCTTGGGAAAATCGCAGGAGTTGATTTACCGCATCCCTAGCCACTCGTGGCTGACCGGCGTTTTTAACTTCAACTACAAAAGTTTGGGTGCCTGCCGGGACCTCCAGGGTGATTAAAAAATCCGGCCTGGCAGCTTCTTGAGCGGACTCCTGTTCGATATCTCGTATCTTGAGGAAAGGGACCTTTGCCAGGCAGGAAGAAAGAGCCTCTTCTACCAGTTCGAATAGTTCCCGTTCAGATAATTTCATTTAAAACAACCTTTTCACCATTTGCTGAAAATTAAATCTATAGTGAAAATCTATTCCTGTCAATCTCATTTTCACTAATTATGATATTTTCACCGTTTGGTGAAATCATATTTTATGATGAAAAAAAAGACTTATATTTTTAAGAGTTTCTGACGATTGAAATTGCGAAAGTGGAGTGTGAGGTTTCTATAAGGTGATCATACCAGGATTTCTTGTCTCCCCGTCGATAATTCCAACAATTGGCAAGTTATCATCTACTGACGGCCCTAATTTAAGCCCCCAAAAGGCATTGCCAAAATCGACTGACTGATGGATTGTGGGATTATGCTATCTCCTGGAATTCAGGGAAAAATTGTTCTTTCAAAGAAACTTGTGTTAATATGCCGTCATCGATAGACTCGGATTGTTAGCTGCCCTGACAAACCCGCACAGGTGATGTGCATGCATTCAATCTCAGTCATCATTCCATGCCACAACAACCAGCGAGTCTTACCGTGGATTTTGCGCGCTCTCCGCGCGTCCGAATGCGCTGGACTGGAAATCATTTGCGTTGATGACGCCTCCGCCGAAGACATCGCCCCTATTGTCGAAACATTCGGCGCACGTTACATCCGTCTGGGCGAGGGCGAACCAGGTCGTCGAGCCATGGCACGAAACCTTGGGCATCAAGTCGCTCATGGACAAGTGACCCTTTATCTCGACGGTGATATAGTCCCTGAGCCTCGCATCATCCGAGCGGCGATCCATCTACACGCGAGACATCGTAAGGTGGTCGTCAAATATCCTGTCTACAGCATCCCAGAGCAAGATCACACAGCGTCGATTGGCCTCCTCGCACCGCTGGTCATTTCCCAGGACCTTCCAAGACTTGGTCCGTTTGTAACAAAACACTGCGGCATCGACACACGGCCGCTTCCCAGAAGACTACGAGGGAAAAAAACGAATATCTGGGTTCTTTGTGCAAGCCACTGCACAAGTATCGAACGCCATGAAGTTGAGGATGTCGGTGGATGGGATGAGAGCTTCCTCGGCTGGGGCGAAGAAGACCTGGAACTTGCCTACCGCCTGCATCTTAACGGACTGAGCTTCGTCTACCCCCATCGCAAGCATGGGGCTGCATACCATCTGGATCACCCAACAAATTGGGATGAGCGACTGGACACTTTAGATCGAAATGTGCGCTACTTCAGACAGAAATTCCCAACTGCATGGTCTGGAAGACGGAGTCTGCTTCGCTTCTTCCTCGAAGAAAACAACTTGCCGCAGATTCCGGCCATTGCGGCAGGTTTCTCTGACCAGGCGTAGCTATGAAGAGGAGAAAAGCCGATGATTCTTAAGAAGCGATTATTTCTGGCATCGTCCAACGAACTTGCGGGGGAACGTGATCTGGTCGAACGCGTAATTCAGAGAAAGAACTCGACAGTCATCGATAAGGGCTTCTTTCTGGAGGTAGTTCGATGGGAGGAGCTTCTGCTCATTTTTGGACCGGACGGTGTGCAAGCTAGATTCAACGCCGAGATACTTGAATGCGACGCGATGATTGTGCTTTTCCATAAAAAGGTTGGTCGTTTCACTAAGCAGGAGTTCGATTTCGCCTATAATAATTTCAGGGAAGGCCATAATCCTCGCCATATACTTGTGTACTTTAAACATGCCCGCGTAGCGATTCATTTGATCGATAAGGCCATCCTCGATATTCAGAAGATGAGACAACAGATTGAAGGCGATGGGCAATTTTACAATGTATTCAGAAATATGGCCCAGCTGGAATTATCGCTCCTGAAGCAACTAGAACTATTATGCTCACTCTTTGAAAGGGAGGTCGGGTATTTCTCCCCACCAGAACCGGTCATCGTCTCGGAGGCGGAAAAAATGCCGACCGATCCGAACGTCGCAGGAAAGGTTCCAGGGATAAATGAGGTTAGAGATATTGCAAACGCCGTCGGCATGTTTCAAAATTGGATTGTCAATCCTCATCTAAGATTCGAGGAAGGCGATGTCATGTACTTTTGGGAGAGGAAATACACTCGTGCAAAGCTTGAAGCGCAATTTCGCGCTCGCCGCCTTGTATTAGAGATAGCTGACAAAAACCGTTTTTTCATCCCCGAGCCCGGCGACCTATCGGAGAAATCTAAGCCAATTGAGGGCCGCATTTTTGTGGCATGGCAGAATCGCTCCCAGCAATGAAGAGGAAGTATTGGATAAATCACATATTCTGACATTGTAAAGATTACTTGAAAGAAGTGCTGCCAGGGTGTGCCAGCGAAATCCAGTCAGAATATACGAGAGTTCTTCGGGAACTGGAACATGAAGATGATCTTGATATCGTATGGGGTTACAATGGTGTTATACGGAAAATTGCATGGAAGAAGTAGCCGAAAAAAGCCATGTAGACGACGCGCCCTTAAAGCCTGTGTAGTCAAGCGATGACTCTCTGTGCGGCTCACCATCTGCTCACCCCTGACGTTCGAAGAAGGAAAGGAGAGACTAAAATGCTTCGGTGGATCAAATTTCTTTTTGCGGACTCCCGGGACTCAAGTGAACCAGGGTCACGCAGGGGCAACTTCTCCGAATTCGCCGCATTAGATGCCGCACCATGTAAGGTCTGTGGCAGTGACAGCCATGGCGCAAGGAAATGCCGCCTTTGCGGAGAATACTACTGTCGCGCAAGTGACACTAAGGCGGTCAAGACAACTGTCTTTGGCAAAGAGACCATTGTCGATGTTCATAAACCTTGCGTGAGTCAGTTCTTGAAAATGAAAGGCTAAGCCTTTCAAAAGGGGGAATCTAAAATGTTCGCATGGCTGAAACGTTTGTTTGCACAAAGTGAAACCTCTGCCTCGTCACGTACGGGGAAGAAATCGATAGCCTGGAAGAAAGTAGACGCGCAGATTGAAGACGCCTTCGACTCAATCACTGCCCAGAACGTCAACTACCGAATTCAGCATGCCTCCAACGAGATGATCTCCCAGACTGTTGGCGAACTCGGGTCTAACATCTCGCAGGGTGCGCATGAAGCACTCGTCAGGATCGGTGCACCCGCAGTTCCATCTCTCGTCAAGGTCATCAGATCAACGGCTCAAGGCAGTGGTCCTGCCGGAGAAATGGGTGCGAACGCGATAATGACACTCGAACTCATCGGCCATAAGGCAAGCGAAGCCATCCCTGCATTACAGGCTCTTGTTGATGATCCGAAAGAGTCCGACCTGCACAAACAACTGGCCAAGTACGCTTTGCAGGCGATAAGAAGGTAAGGCAACATCGAAGCAGCGCATAGAACACTAAGGCAGGCTCGCCGAGGTTTATGCGTACGTTGGACAAAAATAAGGAGAGGAGAGGATGAACAATCTCCCCGTTTTCACAAAATGACCATCCGGAGGGGATAGTTTCGATGACACCAGTTTTCGTCTGCGCTCATAGTTGAATAGCTGCTCTATCTGCGCACTTCATCATCAGGCTTTTTGGTTATGTTATGCTTATCATAGATAGAAATAAGACTCTGTACATATTTAGAATTTTCCCGTGCCCCAATCATTTCAGCAGATCAGCCTGCCAAATCCATCGAACAATCTAATCAAACTCCACCCCAGCTGTATCCTCAAGGCGTCCTCGGCCGTGCGGGTGGATACC
>JBFLXP010000178.1:0-6509 GCA_040757315.1 Nitrospirota bacterium | reverse complement strand
TCCCGGACAAGTTCCTCAATCAGGGGTCTGAGCTTCTTCATATCATAAACGCGGTCGTCTTCCCTGAGATAAACTTCTGCTGAGGCGCACGGGATATGCTTTTTCAGGATGCTCCTGTTTTCAGGGTCTATAACCGCGGCTTCGTGGCTCTTTTCGAAAAAAGCGCCGGGATGGCGCATGAGATACTGGTCGAGGGCATCCTGGATAGCCACAAGTGCGACGAGCGATTCCCCTCCGTGTCTTCCAACCCGGCCTGCCCTCTGCCACGTGCTCGCGATCGATCCGGGATATCCGCAGAGTATGCAGCAGTCGAGTCCTCCGATATCCACTCCGAGTTCAAGAGCGCTCGTCGAGACGACGCCGAGCAGCTCCCCGTCGAAAAGCCTTTTCTCGATCTCCCGCCTCTCTTTCGGAAGAAATCCCGCCCTGTAAGGACTGATCTTGTCGGCAAGATCCGGCGCGTAGTTGACAGCCCATGTGTAAACAAGTTCAGTGATCTTCCTCGCCTTCGTGAAGACAATGGTCCTCAGTCCGGCCCTGAGACAATGAACGAAGAGCCTGGTCGTTTCCGTGTAAGGGCTCTCGACAGGATTAACAAACAGAAAGTGCTTCCCTGCCTGCGGAGCGCCGCTCCGGGACACCGCCGAAAAAGGCACTCCCACAAGCTGCCCGGCGAGCTGCGCGGGATTGGCAATCGTCGCGGATGCGGCAATAAACTGCGGATGCGAGCCCCAAAACTCGCAGATCCTCCTTAGCCTCCGAATCACATGTGCCACATGCGACCCGAACACACCCCTGTAAGTATGTATCTCATCGATAACTACGAACCGCAGGTTCCTGAAAAAGGCTTCCCATTTCTTGTGGAAAGGATTTATAGCGAGGTGAAGCATGTCGGGGTTTGTGAATATCACTGAGGGCATGTTCTCTCTGATCTTTTTCCGGCGATAAGCGCTCGTGTCGCCGTCGTATACCTCGGCAAAATTCAACTGTATCTTTCCGGATATTTTCCTGCCGGGTGTCCCGCCAACCGCCTCATAGAGTTCATTCAGATTCCTCACCTGGTCCTGTTCAAGCCCTTTCAGCGGGAAGATATACAGTGCTTTCGTTAGAGGATCGCTCCTAATCGATTCGATGACCGGGATGTTATAGATGAGACTCTTGCCGCTCGCCGTGGGAGTCATGACAATGACATTCTCTCCCCGTCGTATCAGATCGACCGCCTCGGCCTGATGGCTGTAAAAGCGGGTGATGCCGCGATTTCCCAGCGCTTCCCTCAGAACACCGGAGAGATCAAGTTTCATATATCGGGGTTCCAAGGGCGAGATATATCTCTTCTCAGCTATCTGTAAGTCGAGCTTTTTGTCTGCCGCAATATTTTCGAGAAAATTTGATATTGACACGGAACGCAATCCCTAATAAAATTCTAACAGATGAGAAACAAAATCTTGTTGGTCGAAGACTCCAGCGTCGTTCAGCAGATGTACCGCAGCAAGCTGACGATAGAGCAATTCGCCGTTCTCACCGCGGACAACGGCATGGAAGCCATCAAGATACTTTCAAAGGAAGTCCCGGATATCATCCTTCTCGACCTTATGATGCCGGTGATGGACGGTTATAAGGTACTGCAGGTAATAAAGACCGATCCCCGGCTGTCGGATATCCCCGTCTTAGTCTTCTCTGCAAAGGGGCAGCCCGAAGAAGTCGAACGCGCTCTGAATCTCGGCGCCTCCGGTTTCATTGTCAAGGCGACCACGAAGCCGAACGAAGTCGTTGAACAGATAAGAAAGGTACTCAGCCAGAAACCGAAAGCAAAAGAGCTCACCCAGTACGTGGTCAGGGTTGATTACGGCGCTTACGACGCTCCGAAGCTCGCAGCGGACTTCTCCCTTCATGATTATAAATGTCCGGATTGTCAAGCGCAGATGCTCCTCGAACTTGTCCCCGATTTCTCACACGAAACCCCATGGTTTTCCGGGACGTTCTTCTGCCCTAAGTGCAAGGGCTGATTTTAGTCAAAAGAATTTCTCTGCATCTAAGATCCTAATTATTCCCAGCCCCACAGCAAACGTAGAACACATTCTAAAATCCGTTTCCCGTGAAAAAAACGTCATGCCCGCGAAAGCGGGCATCCGGAGAGGCCGAAAGAATGGATTCCCGCCTGCGCGGGAATGACGAAAAAAGACCCGCCGGCGAAGAGATGGGATTTTGAGGCAGTTTCATTATTAAGGAGTACATATGAACGATGACATTAATTCAGGTAACGCCCCCAACCCCCTCTTAAGCTAAGAGGGGGCGAGGGGGAGTTATGTGCATTTGATCGCTTCACAAATGAACTTGTTAGTAACTTCGGACCGCAACGGGCGGATTAAGAAATGAAGCTGCTGACGAGCTTCATCAGTTCCTGCGTCTGAATGGGCTTTGTGAGGTAGGCGTTGGCTCCGATTGCGAGCGCTTTCTTCCTGTCCTCTTCAGCGCCCTCGGTCGTTATTATGATTATGGGAATGTTCTTGTAGGAAGGGTTGCTTCTGACCAGGCTCACCAGCTTGAGTCCGTCCATGACCGGCATATTGATGTCGGCAAGGATGATGTCTATTTTTTCAGAGGCCAATTTCTTCAGCGCGTCCACTCCATCGGTGGCTTCGACAACCCTGGACTCCGGAATCCGCTTGACAGCGAACCCTATGAGTTGGCGCATTGTGGGTGAGTCCTCAACAACAAGGATGTTCGTCACGGGTCTTCCTCCGTAAGGTCATTTTTTCGGTTTATCCTTCAGTAGGTCAAGGAAACTCTGTATTGTGGTGAGCTTGCGTTCAGACTGGGTGTAGAGCCGCGAAGAGAACACCGCCGTTGCCGCATGGCCCGCGAGCAGATTGAACAATTCGTAGTCCACGTTCGAAAAGGCCGTTTTCTGCACAAAGAGCGAATAGATGGATATCACGCCGATGACGTGCTCCTTAATCTTAAGCGGGATGCAAACAATAGGACGGTCCAGCTCGATGGGAGCGGCTGCCCTGCTTTCAAAGTTGTCGGCGAAGTAGCTTTCTCCCCCTCTCGCAACCTTGCCGACAATACCTTCTCCGACTTTCGCCTTGGGCACTTCAGTCATGGACAGCCCTTCCGCAGCGACGGGTAGAAGCTCGTTTGTCTTCTCATCCATCAGGAAAATCGCAAATTTCTCCGCGCCGATGAGGTTTATTACGATCTCAAGGACTATGCGGAGGACTTCGTTGAAATCGAGGGTGGAATGCAGTTGGTAGCTGGCAACATAGAGGTTTGCAAGATTGTTGTTTTCCGCCTCGACCTCGAGATATTTGGATGCAAAATCCTTGTTCTCCTCCTCTACCTGCCTGTAGCGTTCAAGCAGCGAACTAATCTCCTGCTCAAGCACCCGTATCCGTTCTTCGTAGAGTTTCGTTCTCTCTTCGCCGCCCGAATTGCGGAGTTCTTCCTCGATCTGTGCAACCCTGAACCTCAGGCGCTCGTTCTCTTTCAGCAGGTTTTTCGTAAATTCTTCGCCTTTCTTGAATATTTGAAGAAACTCGTCCGCTTTCTTAATGATGCCGGATTCTTTTTCCATCGGCCCTCCACTTCAATTATTCTTTCCCTGCCCCGTCCTTCTCACCAGTCTCATCATCTCGGCAGGTATGTCGGAGATCGGCAGGATACGTTCAGCGGCGCCGGCTTTTATCACCTCCGAAGGCATACCAAAGACAACGGCAGATTCTTCCGATTCTACTATAGTATAGCCGCCCTGTTTTCTAATTTCCACCATGCCGGCTTTGCCGTCATTTCCCATCCCCGTAAGGACTACGCCCAGCGTTTTGGGGCCATATACATCTGCTAGGGACGACATCATGACGTCGATCGAAGGAGCGTATTTGTCCGTGCTTTTCGGTTCCCTCAACGCTGCAACAACTCTTTTGGCCTTCTTCTTAAACTCCATATGGAAGCCTCCGGGGCAGACCAGCGCCCTGCCGCTCTCAAGGGCATCACCCTCTTCAGCCTCCTTGACATGGATTTTCGAGATGCCGTTCAGCCTTTCGGCGAAGGACGCCGTGAAGCCCTTCGGCATATGCTGGCTCACGACGACGCCCGGGAAATCCGAAGGAAGCCGGGAAAAAATGATCTTCAGCGCTGCCGGACCGCCCGTTGACGACCCTATGGCAACGGCCTCGATCTGACCCGCAGATTTTTCGCGGGAAGCCGGAAGTGGTTTCTTTTCCTCAAGAAGCTCGAGATTCCTGCTTAAGCGGTCCATGCGCAGTCCCCTGGCGCCCTTGACTTTCCTGAGAAGATCTCTTTCCATCAAGCGGAAATCGGCCAGCGCCATACGTGACGGCTTGGCGATAAAGTCGGCGGCGCCGAGTTCGAGCGCCCTGAAGACAGTTTTTGAATCGAAGTACGAACTGATGATAATGACGGGTGTCGGCCTGTTCGCCATAAGCCATCTGAGGAAACTGAATCCATCCATTGCGGGCATCTCGAGGTCGAGGGTAATAATATCGGGTTTCAGCTTGAGAGTCTTTGCCATAGCATCAATACCGTCGGTCGCGATTCCCGCCACTTCGATCGACGAATCGGCTTCGAGCATTTTTTTCAGCGTCTGCCTGCTGTAAGCGGAATCATCGACTATGAGAACTCGTATCTTAGACATGCACGTGCGCCCCTGTTCTTGACGGCTTTTGATATACCATATCATATTTCAAATGTTTCAAGACGAAAGCCGTCGAAATATTGATGAGCGACTCGGCATGTCCCAGAAGCAGGTATCCTCCGTCTGCGAGCCGTTCATGGAACATATCCACAACTTTTTTCCTGGAAGGGTGGTCGAAATAGATAAGTACGTTTCTGCAGAATATGACGTCAACAGTGCCGACCAGTTTCGTCTTTATGGGGTCGAGGAGGTTCAGATGGCTGAAATTTACATGTTGTTTCACGGTATCGGATATCCTGAAAAGAGAATCCTCCTCTCTGAAATATTTCTTGAGGAAATAGGGACTCGTCGTTCTGAAGGAGTTTTTCCGGTAGACCCCGCTCCGGGCGGCCTGCAGCACCCGCTGATTGATGTCGCTTCCGAAGACCTCAACCACCCAGGAATGAAAAGCGCCGGTTTGCAGGACGAGCATGGCTATGGTATAAGGCTCTTCGCCGGTCGAGCATCCGGCAGACCATATCCGCAGACGTTTCTTTTCCTTGTTCTTCTGTTTCAGTTCGGGCAGAATCTCCTCGCTGAATGCCCTCAACTGGTTCTGTTCCCTGAAGAAATAAGTCTCGTTGACGGTTAGGATGTCGATGATAGATGCGAGCTCTTCGTCGCGATTCCGATGATAGAGGAGGTACCGGTAATAATCCCTGAAGTTCGACAGATGACGGGTTCTGACCGTGCGAGAAAGCCTTTTTTCCAAGAGATACCGGGAAGCGTCATCGAAAAAAATACCGCAGTAATCCCTTAAGAGGTCTCTTATAAGCCTGAAGACTTCCGGCTCAAGCGGTATTATTTCTTCTTTTTCAAAAATTGACATTGGTGTCCCTTGACAGCAGTCTCATCCGCGCGGCGACCTTTAACGATTGTTTTTTAAGCTCTCCTCGATTTTCTTCTTAACGATCGGATCTTCTTCGCTGTCGTGCAGCCTTTCGAGTTCCCTTCTGACGATACCGGTTGCCTGCCTCCCGAGTACATCCACGGCAGCCATTCTCGTAGCCCAATCGTCGTCTCGAAGGAAGGGCAGCAATTCCTCCTCCACCCCTTCGAAGGACGAGAGCGCTTTTATTGTCGTCCGGATTATCTCTTTATCTCCGGAAGAAAGCATGGCAAGCAGCGCTGTCTTTGCTTCGCCGCCTCCGATTCTGCTCAATGATTCAATGGCGGAGACAACTACGAAACCGCTCCTGTCGGATAGTAGTTGCACAAGGTGGCGAACGGCTCTTTTGTCTCCGAGAATTCCGAAAGCCTTCGCGACCGCAACCCTCACCGAGTCGTCCGAATCGGACAGCAGGAGGACGAGAGCATCAAAGGCACCGCCACCGCCGATGCGGCCGAGGCTGAGGGCGGACAGCGCCCTTATGTGCGGTTCCTCGTCCGTGAGTGCAAGGAGGAGAAATTGTACGGATTCGGGCGTTTTCAGGATAGAGAATGCTTCGACACAGGCTTTTCTCACTTCGACGCTGCCGTCTTTCAGTGCGAAACCGAGAGCGGGCACTGCCTCTTTCGCCCCGATTTCGCCGAGAAGCAGAGCGGAGTTTTTTCTGAGCGCCGGATTCGGATCGCGCAGCAGTGAAATAAGTTCATCGACCGGCAGCCACGATCCCAGTCGCGAAAGGGCCGCGACAGCGGATTCCTGAACGTCTTCGTAGGGGTCTGCCAGCAGCCTCCGCAGCGGGCCGACCGCTTTGGGATCGCCTATCCGGGAAAGCGCCGTGGCCGCGATGGAACGTATATGGCCGTCATCATCCGAGAGGAGGTCTTCAAACATACCATAATAGATCGGAGAGGCTACGCGGGATGCGAC
>JBFLXP010000177.1:0-6525 GCA_040757315.1 Nitrospirota bacterium | reverse complement strand
TCACTGTTGACGACCGGTATTTTAATGTGGAACGATGTCCCCTTCCCTACTTCACTTTCAACCGAAATTTCCCCGTTGTGCTTCTTCACAATATCATAGGTTATGCTGAGCCCCAGACCGGTCCCCTTGCCCACCGGTTTTGTAGTAAAAAACGGCTCGAATATTCTGTTCAGCATCTCTTCAGGGATACCGCTGCCTGAATCCGAGAAGTCAATGTTAATGTGCCCGCCTTCATACCATGTTCGGATCTTTATTTCTCCCTGCTTCTCTATGGCCTGTGCGGCATTAACCAGGATATTGACGAAAATCTGATTGAGCTGATTCGGATAGCACATTGTAGGCGGAACTTCTCCGTATACCTTTTCCACCGTGGCCTTGTATTTCAGCTCATTCCATACTATGTTAAGCGTACTTTCTATACACTCGTTAATGTCGGCCATTTTATAATCGGCTTCATCGATACGGGAGAAGCTCTTCAGGTTCCTGACTATTTTTGTGACCCTGTCAGCCCCTTCAAGCGACTCATCAACAAGCTGTTCGATGTCCGCAAGAATATAATCGATTTTCATTTTTTTACGCTCATCCTGTACACGCGCCGACAGGTCGGCAGAACTGAGCGATTCCAGAGCGTTCGTCAGTACATTAACGAATGATACGAGTTTGGTCACGTATTTTCGCATCGTCCCGATATTGCTTGAGATGAAGCCCATAGGATTGTTGATCTCATGGGCGACACCCGCCGCGAGCTGACCGATCGACGCCATTTTTTCCCTCTGAAGCATCTGTGACTGGGTCTCCTTCAATTCCTCATAGGCTGCGGCCAGCTGGGAGTTTTTTTCAGTCAATTCATTGTGGTTGTCCGCAAGGGCTTCCACCATGTGGTTGAAGGCGCTGGAAAACTCACCGAGAAAATCAACCCGCTGGCTGAAATCACCGGCCGCGACCTGCTGTGTCTGCCAGGTCAGGTGTCGCAAATTGGCGTGCAACCCTTTCAAGCTTCCTGCGAGCGGTCCTCCTCTATTCAGTGCAGCAGACAGATCGCCGTCGCACAGGGCCCGGACGAAGCGCAAGAGGTCCTCCAGATACTCCAGAAGATCCCGCCACTCTTTGCTGTGTTCTCCGTCCTCCGGCAGGTCCCGGGGTAATTGTCCCTCAGCAAGCATTTTTAAAAGTTCCTCAGTCCTGTTTATCAATTTTCTAGGCTTCTCCCGTAGTTGCCAGAAAGCGGCAGGTACGATCGCCAGTGCACCAGCAGTCGATCTCTTTTACTTTGAACGGCTTGCCTGAGAACGATTCAAGAAGTGCGGCGATAAACCCCTCGTCATATGTGCATATTTCATAATTCAACTCGGGCAGTCCCGAGCAGTCAAGGTCTTCTGAAACGGTAAGTACCAGTCGTCCGTTGGACAGGTCCTCCTCCTCAACGCGCAGAATTCCGATACCCATTTCTTTAAGAACCGTCTGGAGTTTTTTAACGAATTCTCCAAGGTCATCTGATGAACCTATTATGTTCCGGTAGAAATGACTGCCTGCAACATATCCGGCCTGATAGAATATTTTGTCCGCCTTTTCGGTACCCAGCTCCTCCTCCAGGACATCCCGAAAGCAGAACTGCATAAGTCTGTAGACCTCCAACCTGGTCTGTCGTCCCAGGTTTGGTCGGCCTTCGTCGAGATCTCCCAGAAGATCCCAGGTAAATGCATACTTTCTTGTCGTTGACATACGTCCCCCCTTCTTAATTATTAAGAATTATTAGACCGGAATCAGTGTTTCTGAATGTGCTTTTCACCCAGTTTTTTACCATAACCACTCCTTAAATTCGGCGAATCGCAAACCATTTGATGCACCACCGGCCCGCAGCTTCGCGTCATTTTCAATTTGTTTATTTATCGGTTTTTGAAGAAGGCATCTAAATAAGGGTAATCCCTATGGTAAGGAACGCAATATGCCTGATAGGCATGGTTTTCGAAGAATCTTGAGCGCCGAAGAACTTTACCCTTGATAATGGCGAATTGCGTTGCTTATTATATTGGCATTACAAACAGGGCTCAGGAGGGGAAATGCCGGACAGACCTACTGTCTTTATCAGCTACAGTCACAAGGATGAGGATTGGAAGGACATGCTGCGCCCTCACCTGAAATCTCTTGAGTTGGAAGGTATAGTAGACCTGTGGGATGACCGGAAGATCGATACAGGGGCCGACTGGTATCCTGAAATCGAACAGGCAATGGAACGCGCCCGAGTTGCTGTCTGTCTTATTTCAAAAAACTATCTTTCCTCAGACTTTATCATAAAAGAAGAAATTCCTTACCTTCTCAAGAAAAGGCAGGACGAAGGGATGCTTTTCCTGCCTATCTTAATCAGCCCCTGCCCGTGGAAGGCGATTTCATGGCTGAAGGGTATTCAGATGTACCCAAGAGACGGTCAATGCATAGCTATGATTCCTGATCAGAATCAGCAGGACGCGGCATTTACTGATATTGCACTCTTCTTAATCGATTCCGTAACTCCTAAAGAGGATAAACTTGAGCTGTTAATGGCAGAAGAAACAGTTGGAAAAGATTCATACACTTTTGTACTAGCTCCACCTCCCACCGAGGTTCTGGTAGACATCGAACGTCTCCCTGTCACCGGCGCGGAGTTATTCGGCAGGCAGAAGGAAATGGAGCTTCTCGACGAGGCCTGGGACAAGCATAATCTCAACGTAATCAGCTTTGTGGCATGGGGAGGAGTTGGGAAGTCCACTCTGATTAACAAATGGCTCGAATCCATGAAGGCCGACAACTATCGCGGGGCGAAGCGTGTCTATGGGTGGTCGTTCTACAGTCAAGGAACGGGAGAGCGGGCGACTTCAGCCGACCTGTTTATTTCTGATGCGCTTCATTGGTTCGGAGACCCTGACCCGAAAGAAGGCTCTCCTTGGGACAAGGGGCAGAGGCTTGCAGACCTTGCGCGTAAGGAGAAAACGCTCCTAATTCTCGACGGTCTTGAACCTCTCCAGTCAGCGCATGACTTTGAAAAGGGAAAGATAAAGGACCCTGCCCTTTCCGTGCTTGTCAATGAACTCAGCAAAGAGAACACCGGGCTCCTCATCATCACAACAAGGGAAGATGTAGCCGAGTTAAAAGAATTAAAAGAGAATGTTTTGCAGCAAAATCTTGAGCAGATAACCCCTGAAGCAGGACGTGCGCTTCTCCGCACGGCAGGTGTACGTGGGACGGACAATGAGCTCGAAGACGCTTCACGCTCATTTGGCAATCACGCTCTTGCACTGAGACTGATCGGCAGTTATTTATATGGAACCACAGGACACCTCGTTTCTAATCTTTCTGAGATCCCTGAGCTTCCCGACATCCCTGAAGATAAGGGAAAATATCCGCGCAAGGTAATGGCTGCTTTTGAAAAACGCTTTGGAGAAGGGGCTGAGGTAGAGCTTTTGAGACTACTCGGACTATTCGACAGACCAGCAGAGCAGGGAGCGATAGAGGCTCTCCTGGGAGGAAAGACAATTTCATATCTTACAAAACAAATTCGAAAATTGGGAGAGGCAAGACAAAAAGACCTCATAGCTAAATTGCGGGACCTGAAGCTCATTGCAAAAGAAGGCCGGCATGATGGGGGATATTTAGACGCCCACCCGATTATAAGAGAACACTTCGGCTATCGATTAAAGACAACATATCCTGATGCCTGGAGAGAAGGCAACAACAGACTATACGAATACTTCAAGAAACAGGCACCTAAATTGCCCAATACCATAGAGGAGATGTCGCCGCTCTTTGCAGCCGTGGCTCATGGCTGCGCTGCAGGGAGACATGAGGATGCGCTGTATGAGGTGTACTGGGAGAGAATTAGGAGAGGTAGTGACGCGTTCATCACAAAAAAACTTGGTGCCATTGGCTCTGAGTTAGCCTGCCTTTCCTATTTTTATGACAAACTATGGTGTAACCCCGTTGTTGGGCTTAGTGACATCATTAAGGAGTTTGTTTTTGGTGCAGCGGGTTTTCTTCTCAAAGCACTTGGGAAGTTAAAAGATGCAGAGGAGCCACTACAAAAAGGGTTGGAGGTTGCTATTGCGAATGAGCATATAGAGAATGCTGCGATAGCAACCCGCAACCTATCAGGACTGTTTCTTGCAGTCGGTAAGGTGAACAAGGCTATTGAGTATGCAAATAAGAGCATGGAATACGTGGACATAAGCGAAAATACATTTGAAAAAATATTTACTTTCACCACTCTTGCCAATGCGTTGCACAATGCAGGACTTTTTGAAGAGGCTGAAAAACTCTTCCGCGAGGCCGAAGAGATGCAAAGAAAAGAAGATCCTGATGCTACATATTTTTATGGAATTCAAGGTTTTTTATTCTGTGAGTTCCTCCTCGACAAAAAAGTGTTCAACGAAGTGATTGAGAGGGCTGAACAAGCACTACAAGTTGCGGCAAGCAATAAGCAACTTATCAGCATTGCCTTTGATAGTCTATCACTCGGACGTGCCCATCTGCTCAAAGCATTGAAAGAAGGCGTTAATAATTATTCAGAAGCTGAGCGATATTTAAACGAAGCTGTAGACGGACTACGCAAGGCAAGTGCTCAAGAATTTATTGCAAGCGGCCTCCTGGCTAGAGCTGAATTATATCAAGTCAAAGAAGACTTCGACAAAGCCAAACACGACCTCGATGAAGCCATGACCATTTGCACACGCAGTGGGATGAAACTCTACGAGGCCGACTGTCATCTCGGATACGCGCGGCTCTATCTCGCTATGGGTGACAAAGAAAAAGCACAGACAGATCTTTCAACTGCAAAAGAGATGATCAATGAAATGGGCTACCACCGGCGTGACAGAGACGTGAAGGAGATTGAAGACCAATTAAATAGATGAGCATCGCTAACATGAGAAATAAAAGGAGACGCTATGGACCTGCAAACCTTTGATGAGTTGTATGTGGTGTCCGACCTCCACATGGGCGGACCTGCCGGACACCAGATTTTCAGTCAGGGCAAGACCCTGGCAGCCTTTATCAGGAAGCTCTCCGGCAAGACCGGTAAAAAGACCGGCCTGGTCTTAAACGGAGATATCGTCGATTTCCTTGCCGAGCCGGACCCCTCTTATCTGGACCCCCGTAATGCGGTCGCAAAACTAAAGAGAATTGTTTTTGATGATGCTGCCTTTAAGGAAGTATGGTCTGCGCTCATGGATTTTGCGGCTGCCGATGATCATCACCTTGTCCTGGTCCTGGGAAACCATGATGTGGAGCTGGCGCTCCCCGAGGTCAAAAACTGGCTGCTCAACACCCTCTCAAAAGGGGCTCCTGCCGCCCGCGGCAGGATCACGATCTGCTTTGACGGCGCCGGCTTCGCCTGCAATGTCGGCAGCAGGCGTGTCTTCTGCACCCACGGCAACGAGGTGGATACATGGAACCTGATCGATTACAGGCAGCTTCGGAATGTGGCCATGGCTTTGAACTGCGGAAAAACACCTGAGGCCTGGACCCCCAATGCCGGTACCAAACTGGTCATCGATGTGATGAACAAAATCAAGCAGCAGCATGCTGTAGTGGACCTACTGAAGCCCGAGATCGAGGCCGCCGTGCCGATAGTCATTGCGCTGAAGCCCGAATACCTGAAAAACATCGGTCAGGTCTTAAAAGTGGCTGCCCGGTTGGGTATGGATTCAGTATGGCATCGCGCCGGCTTCCTGTCAGCCGAAGAACAACAGGCCGAGGAAAGGAAGACTGAGGAAAAGGAGTTGTCCCGGGTCCTCAATAAATACTTCGATTACGGTACATCCCCGCAATTGACTGCCGAGGCACTCATGAAAACAGCATACAAAAGTCTGGATGATGCCGACAGCGCCTTCTGCTCTTCCGGAGTGGATGATGAGTTTCTGGGTGTCTTTGATTATATTGCCGCAATCTGCAGCAGCCGGGAAAAGAGGAGTGAGAAGCTAAGGAACGCCCTCAGAAAAAAGCTGGAGAATGACAAATCATTCGACATGGAGCATAAAGATGCGACTTTTAAGGAACTGGATAAACAGGTGGGGGCCGATGTTCATTTTATCGTAGCGGGGCACACTCACCTGCAGAGGGCGTTCGCAAGGGACAGTGCAGACAGTTACTATTTCAACAGCGGGACCTGGGCCCGGATCATTGCGCTGACTGATAAGGTTCTGGATAATCCCGAACAATTTGACCGCGTGTATGCGGCCTTTGACCGTCCCCTGAGTGATCTGGAAAAGGTGATGGTTCCCGGACGCTCCGGTGATCAGCCTCTCGTGATGCTGAGACCTGCCGTCGTCGCACTTGTCGTCGAAAACGGAGAGACATTCGGCGAGTTGCGCCTTGCTCAACCCGACGGCTCTCTTGAACCTGTTGAAAACACAAAGTTCCCAAGGAGATAAACATGAACGACATAATGACAGTCAGTCTCGAATTTCTGCGGCATGGTCCCGCATATAATCAGCTGCTTTCCCCGCTCACGCCGTACCTCGGCATCTGCGGTAATTTCGGTGCAGGCACTGTCAA
>JBFLXP010000176.1:0-6540 GCA_040757315.1 Nitrospirota bacterium | reverse complement strand
ACAACACCGTCGTCCCTCAGAATTTCACCTCCGCCGATCAGGGGAAGGACTTGCTCAATCTCATCGGACTGATAAGGAGGATCCAGGAACATGATATCGAAATGCTTCCTCCCGGATGCCGCGCGTTCGAGAAATATCCGCGCATTCGTTCTGACGACTTCCGCTCTGTCGCCAAAGCCGAATTCAACCGCATTTTTTTTGATAATCTCTGCCCTGAAGGTATCCGGTTCCACAAATGTTGCCTTGCCTGCTCCGCGTGACACCGCTTCCAGTCCGACAGTGCCGCTCCCGGCGTAGAGATCGACAAAATGAGCGCCCTGCAGTCTGTTTCGTACTATATCGAATAACGCTTCTCTGACTCTGGAAGAAGTCGGCCTGAGTCTTTCGCCGGACTGTTTCCTGCTCAGAAGCTTTGCCGTGGCTGTTTTTCGGCCCTTGGCGGTGCCGGCCGAGATTCTCATTTGCCTATATATTACTACAAGACTCCCGGTGCTTCAATAAAAGGGACGGTGAAAAAGTGAGGGAGGGAAGTAGATAGTAACCCCTCCTAACCTCCCTTTAAGCTAAAGGGAGGAAATGCGTACAGAGATCGCGATTTTCTCCCCTCTTAGGTTAAGAGGGGATGGGGAGTTACTTATGTATCATTTATCATTTCTTGACAAAGCGGAAAAGCCTATGATAAGAAATCAGGGGGGAAGTTAAATCGAAAAGGAGGAACAGATGAACCCAGAGGATCTGAAATATCACAGAGAGCACACGTGGGTAAAAATCACCGGCAGAAAAGCTACGATCGGCATAACCGACTACGCACAAGACGCACTCGGCGACATCGTGTACATTGACCTTCCCGAAATCGAGACGGAAGTTGAGGCAAACGGAGAGATCGGCGAGATAGAGTCGACGAAGGCAACTTCTTCCATTATTTCCCCGATTAGCGGCAGAATCACCGAAGTGAACGAAGATCTCTCGGAATCTCCCGAGATCATTAATGAAGATCCTTACGGCAAAGGATGGATCGCGGTCATCCAGGTTGGCGATCCTTCGGAAGCCGACGACCTGATGGATTCGTCCGAGTATCTGAAATATGTCGAAGAAGAGGCCAAGTGAGGTTGGCGATTCTCGGCGCCGGTCCCGGCGGATATGTCGCCGCCATCAGGGCTGCGCAGCTTGGTGCACAGGTCACCATCATCGAGGAAGAAGAAGTCGGAGGAACATGTCTTAACAAAGGTTGCATACCCACAAAGACCATCATCGCATCCACTAACCTGCTGGATAAAACAAGAAGACTGGGCGAGTTCGGGATCGAATCAAGAGGGGAAATCAGACCCAACCTCTCTGCCATGCTCTCAAGAAAAGACAAGGTTGTCCGGACGCAGATAAAGGGTATCAGGAACCTTTTCAAATCCCGGGGCATTCAACTCAAGGACGGGCGAGGCGCCCTGACATCATCGCGAACAATACTCGTCAGTTTTAGGGACGGCTCGCAGGAGACCATAGAGGCGGACATGATAATCATTGCGACCGGCTCTCGCCCATACAGTGTCGCAGCTTTCCCCTTTGACGGCAAACGTATACTGTCAAGCACCGATCTCCTGAAACTCACCGAGATACCGAAGAGCCTGCTCATCGTTGGGGGCGGCGTCATCGGATGCGAGTTCGCATGCATTTTCGCGCAACTGGGGACCGAAGTGACCGTAGTTGAAATGCTTGATAGAGTCCTTCCGACCGAAGATGCTGAAATATCAGACGTGCTCGAACGCGAATTCAAGAAGAAGAAAATAAAAGTTTACATCAATACAAAAGTGGAAAAAATTGTCTCTGAAGAAGGCGGAGCGCACGCGTTTCTTCACGGAGAGAAAGAGATCACCGCCGACAAGGTTCTCGTCGCCACGGGAAGAGCTTTTAACAGCGCAGGCATCGGCCTTGAAGCTGCGGGTGTGGCAAAAGGAGTATGCGGCGAAATACTCGTCAACAACAGGATGGAGACGAACGTTCCCGGCGTCTATGCCGTTGGCGACGTAACCGGAGGGCTGCTCCTTGCTCACGTCGCTTCGCGCGAAGGTATCACGGCGGTTATTAACGCTCTCGGCGCAAATTCAACCATGGATTATACCGCGGTGCCTTCCGCCATATTCACATCACCCGAGACAGCGTCTGTGGGCCTGAGAGAGTTTCAGGCCGTAGAAAAGGGAATCAAAATCAAAACAGGACATTTTCCTTTTAGATCTCTCGGCAAGGCCCATGCTCTCGGAGAGATCGAGGGGCTCGTCAAGGTGATATCGGACGCGGAGACGGACAAGGTATTGGGAGTTCATATCATCGGACCGCACGCTTCACTCCTCATCCATGAAGCTGCTCTCGCGGTGCGCAAAGGCCTGAAGACAAGAGACATTGCCGAGACCATTCACGCCCATCCTACCCTTTCCGAAGCACTTATGGAGGCTGCTGCCGATGTTCTCGGCGAAGCGCTCCATGTAATCAGGAAGGAAACAAGTGAGTGAGTAAAATGAAGAGATAGTAGGGGCAACCCCGGTGGCTGCCCATTTCTTCTCCCCTCTTAAGATAAGAGGGGTTGGGGGAGTTATGACAAAAAAGTAACCCCTCCTCCCCTCCCCTTAGACTAAGGGGAGGTAAAGAGGCTGGTTGCTCTCTTCTTAAGCCCCTCTTAAGATAAGAGGTGGTTGCACAGAGTTACTAAGATGGCTATAAGCAAGGCGACATTGCCGTCATTCCCGCGAAGGCGGGAATCCAGAAAAGAACTGGATTCCGGGTCAAGCCCGGAATGACAAACTAACAATTCCGTGTATCCATACTTATGACCTTATTAGTATGATTAGAGGCAGTGAAGCATTGAGTGGCTATCTTTGCGGAATGTTAATACAATATCTATAAAGGAGGGACGATGGGAGAGATAGTTGACATCATAGCGCGGGAGATTATCGATTCGAGAGGCAATCCGACGGTTGAGGTGGAGACGTTTCTTGACAGCGGAGTGCGTGGGATTGCCGCTGTCCCATCCGGCGCGTCAACAGGCGAGCGTGAGGCCCTCGAACTGAGAGACGGAGGAAAACGATATCATGGAAAAGGCGTGCAGAGCGCCGTGAAGAACGTAACTGATGAAATAGCTCCCCGCCTGCTCGGAGTCGACGCCCACGATCAGATATACATTGACAACTTGCTGCGGGACCTCGACGGCACCGAGAATAAGAGCAAGCTCGGCGCAAATGCCATTCTCGGTGTTTCGCTGTCCGTATGCAAAGCTTCAGCGCTCGAAATGGGGGTGTCACTCTACCGTTATATCGGAGGAAGCAATGCTAAAGAGCTTCCCGTCCCCATGATGAATATACTTAACGGGGGCGCTCATGCGGACAATAATCTGGACATTCAGGAGTTCATGATCGTTCCCGCCGGTTTCGGAAGTTTTTCCGACGCGCTCAGAGCGGGTGCAGAAGTCTTCCATTCATTAAAGGGAATATTGAAAAAGAAAGGGCTCAATACTTCTGTCGGAGACGAAGGGGGATTCGCACCCAACCTCTCGAACCACGAAGAAGCCATGACACTCATTCTTCAGGCAATCGAGGCGTCCGGCTATATTCCGGCCAAGGATATCTATCTGGCGCTGGACGTGGCCGCTTCTGAATTCTCTAAAGGCGGCTCTTACAGCTTCGAGGGACACACGAAATCCGCGCCGGATATGATCGCCTACTATGAAGAGATTATTTCCCGCTATCCCGTCATCTCCATCGAGGACGGGCTTTCGGAAAATGACTGGGAAGGATGGAAGACGCTGACGGAGAGGCTCAGAAAGCGCGTCCAGTTGGTCGGCGACGACATATTCGTCACGAATACCAAAATCATCAAGAAAGGCATCGAAGAAAAAATTGCGAACTCAGTGCTGATCAAGCTCAATCAGATCGGTACGCTTACGGAAACGCTCGACGCGATAGAAATGGCAAAAAAGGCGAAATATACCGCCATAATCTCCCATCGTTCCGGTGAAACAGAGGATACGACTATCGCTGACCTTGCCGTGTCCTGCAATACGGGATTCATAAAGACCGGTTCTATTGCCCGGAGCGAAAGGGTCGCGAAGTATAACAGGCTTCTCAGGATCGAGGAAGAACTTGGGGGTTCTTCTGTGTACAAAGGGAAAGGAGCGTTCTATAATTTATTGTAAGTTCTTTTTGAGGAGGGCTCAGACAGATAACCACCCCTACCCCTCCTTAAAAAGGAGGGGATTACGGTTGTACCTTGAGGTTGTACGCTTGAGGTTATGCCTTCAGGTTGTATCCTTGAGAAGGGATCTCCCAAGTATCCTCCCCTTGGAGAAGGGGAGGCAAGGAGGGGTTGTATATGATGTCAACACCCGTTAACCGATTGCGACAGCAGGTGGTTTCTGAGAAGAGGAGAAGGAGACTCGTCTTCTATACCATCATATTCCTCAGTTTTCTCTATCTCGTCATAAACATCGTTTTCGGCGACATGGGCGTCCTCAAATATCGCGATCTCCGCACCAAAAAAATCAATCTTGAAAGAGAGATGAAAGAGATAGAACAGGACAACACCAGGCTCAGAGCCCAGATCAAATCTCTCAAGGAAGATCCCTATTACAGAGAAAAGCATGCGAGAGAGGATTTTGGTTTAGCAAAGCCGGACGAATACATCTTCCAGTATGACCGATAGTCCGCTTCACATTGCTTTCATCTGGCATATGCACCAGCCCTTTTACAAAGACCCGGTCACCGGCGTCTACAGACTTCCATGGGTGAGACTTCACGGCACTAAAGACTATCCGGACATGGCCGAAATATTGAGGGACTTCCCCCTGATCAGGCAGACCGTCAATTTCACCCCTTCCCTTCTCGAACAGATCACCGATTACGCGGAAAACAACGCTCGCGATTACTATTTGGAACTCAGTATTAAGCAGGCATCGGAACTGACGCATGAGGAGAGAATCTTCATGCTCGAGAATTTCTTTCTCGCCAACTGGGATACAATGATCAAGCCTTTTCCCAGATATTACGAGATACTTTCGAAGCGGGGCTTTCATCTGATCAGAAGCGATCTGACGAGGCTGGCGAGGTATTTCACGGTGAGCGATTTCCTGGATCTTCAGGTCTTATTTAACCTTTGCTGGATAGACCCGCTTTTCAGGCGGCGGGATTCCCAACTCAGCGCGCTTGCCGAAAAAGGCAGGGACTTTACGGAAGAAGACAAGAAGCTCGTACTGGATAAGCAGTCGTCGATTCTGAAGGAGATTATCCCGCTCTACGGCGAGATGGCCCGCAGCGGGCAGATCGAACTTTCCGTTTCGCCATTTTATCACCCCATCCTGCCGCTGCTCTGCGATACGAACGTCGCGAAGATCGCCCTGCCGGATATACACCTTCCCCGTCAGCGGTTTTCATATCCCGAGGATGCGCGACAGCAGATCAGGATGGGCATCGACTACTTCGAGAAGATCTTCGGTTATCGTCCGCACGGCATGTGGCCCTCCGAGGGATCAGTCAGCGAAGAAGTGGCGAGGATTGCCTCGGAAGCCGGCATGGAGTGGATTGCGACGGACGAGGACATCCTCGCCATTTCCACAGGAAAACAGATCAGGGATTCGGCGAGAAATCTCATCGAGCCGGAAATGCTTTACAGTCCTCACAGATTCGGAAACGTCTCACTTATTTTTCGCGACCACGTAATTTCCGACCTTATCGGTTTCATCTATTCCAAATGGGACGCCAGGGCCGCCGCACAAGATCTTATCAACAGACTTGTCGCTGCATCAAGACGGGTGCGAAGCGATAAGCCTCATCTCGTCTCGATCATACTCGATGGAGAAAATGCCTGGGAATACTATGCGAACGACGGATATGATTTTCTGAAATACCTTTACGAAGGCTTGTCACGGGAGGAAAGGTTGAAGACCTGCACGGTCTCCGAATTTCTGAACACCCATGGGAGGGGCGACCCCCTCCGCAGGCTTCATCCCGGATCATGGATATATGCCAACTACGCGGTCTGGATCGGCCATGATGAAGACAACAGAGCCTGGGACTACCTGACCGAGACAAGGAAAGAACTCGAGTTGTTTCAAAAAATGCATCCCGAAAAAGATCTGTCGGTCGCGTGGAAATCCATATATATAGCGGAAGGAAGCGACTGGAACTGGTGGTACGGTGACGAACATACTACGGAAACCCAGAAGGACTTTGACGAGTTGTTCAGGACGAATCTTATGAACGTTTACAGGGAGATCGGCGGAGAAATCCCCCCCGATCTCTTCATCCCCGTCCTCAGAGAAGACAGAAGCGTCGCCCCGGCGGTTATGATAAGGGGTTTCATCCAGCCGAAGATAGATGGCCTCGTGACAAGCTATTACGAATGGTACCAGGGCGCGCAGATGGACATCAGGAAATCCGGAGGGAGCATGCACAAAGCGGAGAGTCTGCTGTCAAGCCTCTACTACGGTTTCAATAAAGACACGCTTTACCTTAGACTGGATTTTTCCTCGGAGCTCCGCGCTCTGCCTGAAGACATCGGACT
>JBFLXP010000175.1:0-6587 GCA_040757315.1 Nitrospirota bacterium | reverse complement strand
AGGAAAATCAGCGAAGGAGGAGAACGATAACGATCACCAGAACGGTACACAAAATTTCTGTAACCGGTCTGTAACCGAAAATCAGAACGGTACAGGTGATAAGCCATTTTCATCTTCTCACCTCGCCGCCTTAGAAAAAACGGCGAAGGAAGAGAACGTCGATGAACAGAAGAACGCCGCGACCGTCACGAAAACTTCTTCCCCAAGCGCCGGTCAAGAAGAGACGGCGAAGGGAAGAATAGGCCAGGGGGTCTATGCACAGGTGAAAGGAGAGGACATCGTGATCCGCCTGGCAGACCGTACATACCGGATACGGGGGCTGGACAAGAACCTCTCGTTCGACCTGCTGAAGGTCAACATCCGGGTGAATGTGGGAGAGCGGTACCACATCGACACGTTGGACCTCTACCATGCCCGGCAACGGGAGAGCTTCATCAAGACGGCCTCGGAGGAACTGGAAGTCAATGCAGAGGAGATCAAGAGCGACCTGGGCCGGGTGCTCTTGAAGTTGGAGGAAATGCAGGAGGAACAAATCCAGCGCACCCTCAAGCCGCAGAAACCGCAGATCATGCTCAACGAAGCCGAGCGAGCGCAAGCGACGGCGTTACTGCAAGACCCGCACCTGATGGAGCGCATCGGAGAGGATTTCCGGTACTGCGGGCTGGTGGGAGAGGAAGTCAACGCCCAGGTAGGCTACGTCTGTGCGACCAGCCGCAAACTGGATGAGCCCCTGGCGTTGATTATCCAGGCGTCTTCCGCAGCGGGCAAGACCTCGCTGATGGACATGATTTTGAGCTTCATGCCGCCGGAGGAGAAGGTCAAGTACACGGCCATGACCGGCCAGAGCCTTTTTTACATGGGCCAGGATGAGCTGGTCCATAAGATCCTGGCCATCAGTGAAGAAGAAGGCATGGAGCAGGCGAAATACGCCATCAAGACCATGCAGAGCGAAAAGCAGCTCTGCATCGCCAGCACCGGCAAGGACCCCAAGAGCGGGAAGCTGACGACGCACGAGTACCGGGTGGACGGCCCCGCGCAAATCATGTTGACCAGCACAGCAGCGGAGATCGATGAGGAGTTACAGAACCGCTGCATCGTGCTGACAGCCAACGAGAACCGGGAGCAAACGCAGGCCATTCATCAACGGCAGAGGGAGCGCGAGACGCTCAAGGGGATGCTGTGGCGGGGGGAGCAGGACAAGATCCGTCGGCTGCATCAGAATGCCCAGCGGTTGCTGCGGCCGCTGATGGTGGTCAACCCATTTGCCCCGCAGCTCACGTTCCTGGACAGCCGCTTGCGCATGCGGCGGGATCATGCCAAATACCTCACGCTGATCCGGGCCGTTGCCCTGCTGCATCAGTATCAGCGGCAGGAAAGGAAAGTGACGCATCAGGGGCAGGTGATCCCGTATATCGAGGTGGACGTAAAGGATATCGAGATCGCCAACCGCCTGGCCAATCATGTGATGGGTACCAGCCTGGATGAGTTGGCCCCGCAAACCAGGCGATTGCTGGAACTCATGCAGCAAATGGTCAAGGAGGGCTGCCGGGAAAAGCAGGTCGAGCAAACGAAATTCCATTTTACCCGCAAGGACGTGCGAGATTATACCGCCTGGGGCAATACCCAGTTGAAGGTGCATCTGGATCGGTTAGTAGATCTGGAATACCTTCTAACGCATTACGGGCGCAACGGCCAGCGTTACGTCTATGAGCTGGCGTATCGAGGAGAAGGGGACAATCGCCGGCGGTTTATGATGGGCCTGATCGATGTAGAGAAGTTAGGAGGGAATGGAAATAGCAACTACGGCCAAAACCTTTCGGGGTAAAAAGGCGACCTTTCGGGTCGCTTTCGGCCGGCTTTCGGGCCGCTTTCGGCCACCTTTCGGGGTCCAAAAATCGGCTCTGATGCCGATCAAATAAAGAGTAGAAGGCAACAGAGCAAAAAAACGTGAAAAAAGCATATATAGGGGTAGCGAGAAAGAGGATGGCACAACCGGATGGTCATAGTTGTAATGCAATTGGGTAATCTTCATCCAAAGCCGGACAATGCACGAAAATATTGGGAAGGAGCAAATATGAAGGCACAAGGTAAAAACGACAGTCGGAGAGTCGCCGAAAACATCCTCAACAAAAGCGAAACACAATTGGCCAACGGTTGTCGGCTCTATCTACAGTGGATGGCAATGAAAAATTATTCATCCGCCACTATCACCGGCCGCTACTATGTCCTGAACTTTTTCGTTTACTGGGCTTTGGAGCTTGGACTTACCTCCTATGCCCAAATTGATCAACGCGTCATCGAAAAGTTTGCCTCCCATTTGTTAGAGGCCACTGGACGTCCGGTGCGTCCAATCAGTATGGGGCATCGCTACGTGAACTTACACATTGTCAAAAATATGTTCGAGTATCTGGTAGAAAACGGGATCATTGCACAAAATCCGGCGCAGCACATACAACTGCCAAGGCCCCCTCGCCACAGTCTTGAGCATGTCCTGACCCACGAACAAGTTGAGGATGTTCTCTCTCAACCCGACCCGGACAAATGGGTGGGTCTGCGCGATCGGACCATCATGGAAGTGCTGTACTCCTGCGGCATTAGACGCAGAGAACTGTTGGAACTGCAACTAGAGGACGTTGATTTACACGCCGGCGTCGTTTATGTGCGACAAGGCAAGGGGAGAAAGCAACGGCTGGTCCCGATCGGAGAGCGTGCCCTGGCCTGGCTTACTCGGTACTTATATGAAGTCAGACCCTTGCTGCTGACCACCAAGCAATGCAACGCATTATTTCTAACCTACAAAGGCTGTGGCTTTACCTCCTCCGGACTGGCCAACACGCTCAGGCCCTATTTGCAAGCCGCGGGCCATAAGGGAGTCTGCCATGTTTTTAGACACGCAATGGCCACGGTCATGCTCGATAACGGCGCCGATATCTCTTCCATCAAGGATATGCTCGGTCACGAACTGTTATCCAGCACACAGATTTACACGCATGTGGCTACCGACAAACTACGCGAGGTCTATGATCGGACGCATCCGGCCAATACAACCACCGGTAAAAAGCGGGGCAAGGTGAAGAGAGAAAAGACAATCTACAAGCCTCTGTATAAATGGGGAGGGCATCCGTTTACGCAAAAGGCAGGCCGGCTAAAACAGCCGTCGGGCATCTGCAGTGTATTGGATGAATTGCTAGGCAAGCATCTGGCAGCAATGGCTCAGAAGAACATGAGTTCTCTAACCATCGCCAAACGCCGCCGGCATCTGCGGCAATTTATCGCTTGGTGTGAGCTACGCGCGATCAACAAGCCTACCGATATCTCGCACGTCTTGATCGAACGCTACCACAAAGACCTCTATCGCCGACGCCACAAGGACAAACCGTTAAATCCAGCTTATATCGGTCGCCACCTGGTCTCTATCCGGGGGTTCTGTGCCTGGCTATGTGAGAGTGGCGTTATACCATCCAACAGCGCCGCCAAAATCAGGCTGCCCAGAAGGCTCAAAACCATTCCTTACAGTATACTGACCCAGGAGGAGATCGAAAAGATCCTAGCCCAGGTAGACACTACCGACGTGCTGGGTGTACGGGATCGTGCCATTATGGAACTGTTGTGGGCCACAGGCATACGTAGCGGCGAGATCTGCCGTCTGTGCCTGGCAGATATAGACCTGGAAGAAAAGACCGTGCGCATTACGGCGGCCCAAAGCCCTCCACGTATCATTCCCATCACGACCCGTGCTCATCAATGGATGAAAATCTATGTCTGCCAGGTAAGGCCCCAACTGCAACGCCAAAATTATTCCAACGCACTATTCCTGGGACGCTTCGGTCCTCCCTTAGGCCCGTGCACCCTTAACCAGAATCTCCATCGCTATTTTCAAAAGGCCGGTATCCAAAAGAAAGGAAACTGCAGCATCTTTCGTCACACATTGGCCACGACTATGTTAGAAAATGGCGCCGATATCCGCTTTGTGCAGCAAATTCTCGGTCACCGCAACTTAGGGAGCACCCAAATCTACACCAAGGTCAGCATCCGTAAACTCAAAGAAGTGCACACGCAATCCCATCCCACCAGCCAAATCAGCCGCAAAAGCAAATAACATGAAGCATAACCACCGCTTATGCCGGCAAATTTTGCTTCCAACTCCCACATAAATGGGATATACTCGGATTATATTAAAACTGCTCTTTAATAAGAAAATAGAACCCCTTGCAGCCACGATTTGTCCAGTAACTCGCATTAGGCTGCTTCATTTCCAGAGACCCTATAGGATATGCTGATTCCATGGGATTATATGAATTTGCTGATAACTCCCCAATGGATTTTACAGACCCGATGGGAAAAGGTCCCATTAAAATAGCAAAAAAGATAATCGAATACATAGCAAAACGTGCAGAAAAAGCAAAAGAGATAAGAAGGCAGGCGTGGAAAGAGCAAAAAAAGAGGTGGGAGAAAGAAGTTTATGAGCTTCCAGATGTAAAAAAAGGGAAAAAATATCCTACAGAACTAAATGAAGGATATATAGTTCCTGGACAGACTTGCCCACCGAAAGTTAACCCTAAAGATCCTTCCACAAAATTACCACCAGAAAATTATATAGGGGGATTTATAGCAGGTATCGGGTGGTGGGACGTACTATCAACTCTCGATCCTACTGGGGCCACAGATGTTATTGACGCTCTTGGCTGGGTAGCAGAAAACTATACACCTGAAGAGAAAAAAACTGAGGTTCCTTTCGACATGCATGGGAGTCAACCTCTCTACAAATAAGATTCTATGCTTTTGCCAAATGTGTCTTGGCGAAAGCGGCCATAATGTGAAACTACAAATGACCGTATAAAGGCGTCCATATGCTGGATCAAGAAACTTATGACAGGCAGATTGAATTTGCTTACTCTCTGGAGGAAAAAGGAACTCCGAAAGAAGATGCCCGTACGTCCGCTTGTATGATTTATATAATAATACACCACTTAATGCCCAGCAAGATAGAAGCTCAAAGAGGTATTGCGCGTACCTTCCCAGGCTTTACTTATCTGAGAGAAGCGACCTATACCTGTGGAGGAATAACAAACACAGTGCAGGAATGCAGACATGATCTCACAGGTATAGAAATGAATCTGATTCCTGCTGGAAAATTTTTAATGGGGTTTGGGGAAGAAGACGTGGAGATGTTGAAAAGAGAAGAGAAAATATACAAATTGGCAGATGACGCGATACCGGCACATCCTGTACAGTTGAGTGCCTTTTTTATAGGTAAATACCCAATGAAACAAAGTCAATGGGAACAAGTAATGGGAAACAATCCTTCGAAATATAAGGGTCCTGGGCAGCCGGTGGAACGAGTGAATTGGAAAGATGCACTAAAATTTTGCAAGAAGAGTGGTCTTAATTTACCGACGGAAGCTGAATGGGAATATGCCTGTCGGGCTGGGACCTCCACCCGTTTTTACTGGGGACAAGATCCACAAGAGAAGGAAGTTGAAAAATACTGTTGGTGTTTCAGTAATTCTGATTTCAAAACTCATCCAGTCGGTCAGAAGGAACCCAATGCATTTGGTCTTTATGACATGAGTGGGAATATTTGGGAGTGGTGTTATGATTGCGGCTTGTATCCCAATACAGAGTTACTCAATCCTATTCTTCGTAAAAGACGCAAATGCGAGCTGTTTCGAGGGGGATCTTTCGATGATTCCTCGTGGTTTTTGACCTCTGCATTCCGGGGTTTGGCTAAACCATCCTATCGTGAGTGTACTCTCGGACTACGAGTAGCTTTTGAGCTATTTTGGGAGTTTGTACAACATGGATATGAAAAGTGAACCGTCAGGTCGATCAATCAAAAGGCGGGATTGCTAGAACGAGGAAATATTAATGAGAATGTACGAGTTCTTGAAATTTATGTTTCATTACAAGCAGATTGAGAAATTCTTTCGCTAACTTCCGTTCTTGTTCTTCATAATTATCTATGGTCTCAAAATATTGCAAAAACTCTTTATCTTTAACCTCAATTTTTGCGCGTTGTCCGTTACCTTCAAAAGCTAGATAGTCTAAGCTCACATTAAATACTTCTGCAAGTTTTATCAGTACCTCTGTAGAAGGATTGGTCGTGCCTCGTTCATAAGATGATATTTGCTTTTGACGAATTCCAAGCTTCTCTGCAAGTTCTGCTTGCTTCCAATTTCTTTCTAACCTAAGTTGCTTTATTCGACTATGAAGCACCATATCTCATCCTCTAACTCATAAAACACCCTGAATAGCTTAATATACCACAAATGAGAGAAAAGTGCTATAAATTTTGATTTTTGTATTGACATATACGCTTACAAAGTATATTATATCCATTGTTATGGTTAAATCTGAGTGTCCTCCTCCTGGCTCCTCTTTCCAAAAGTAGACCAGGAGAGGCGGACACGACTTGTAAGGGTATTAATTTTACCCTAAGAGCTTTATTCCGTAAACAGGAGAAAAAAAATATTGCAAACTATGTTTCTCTAAATGACCCGAAACCCAAGAGAAGCAAGGAGACCAAGAAAATGACCGAGACGTATTCCACTCAGGACATCTGGCTGGGCAGCTTATTCCTGACCCAG
>JBFLXP010000174.1:0-6625 GCA_040757315.1 Nitrospirota bacterium | reverse complement strand
ATTCAGTTTCATTCCGCGCGCACAACAATTCTTTCTAAGCCGCTTCTATGTCTACATCAAATATTAGACCCTAAATGAAGAGCTGTCAACATTCTTGCCCGTGAGCCAATCGGAAGACCACAGTTTTTTCAAGAGAAGGTTGTCAGGGAGGACATTATGTAGAAGTACAATTCGCAGAAAATCTTTTTTATCAGGGCGTGCTGTTCTGTGAAAAAAAATGCGGCATACTGTTATTAGGAGGATTTAGGGAATCCCTCAGGAGCGGTGCGGCAGGCCATAATGCCATTGCACGCATCCTTCGGGCAGGGCTCAGGATGATAAGTGTCACGGCGTAATCCGTCTTGAACCCTTAATACTTAAGATGGTCTGACGGACACGAAACGGATGTCAGACTATGCCAACGCTTCACTGAAGGGTATGACTCAGGCAATCTCTGACAAAATTCCTCTTGACAATAATTATTATCATGTTATAATTATTTTTAGATAGTATTAATTCTATGAAGAACGAACGTAAAAGAACCCCTTTTAAGCAGACTCCCCAGAGGATGGCGATCCTGGAATTTCTAAAGGATAACAAGGATCATCCGTCCGCGGAGGACATATTCAAAACCATTAAGGAGAGATTTCCGACGATGTCATTCGCAACTGTTTACAATACGCTCGAAACACTAAGGCGGCAGGGAACTTTGAAGGAACTCACGGTCGATCCCCGCAAAAAGCGCTTTGATCCGAATGTTGCACCCCATCATCATCTGGTATGTGTTATATGCAAAAAGATTGTGGATATCCCGGCCGATTATGCGCTAAATTTGCCCGATGACCGGAAAATGGGGTTCGAGATTGTCGGCAATCATATCGAGTTCTATGGCATATGTCCTGACTGCAGACTGAAGAAGCACAACACCTGATTCAAAGCTCAAGGAGGAAATCATGGTAGAACCAAAAGATTCATGCGTGAAACCGGCGAAGGGTCCCATTCTGCCGGAGGCAGGAGAAAATCAACTTGTTAAGGAGGGGATAAAAATGACGGCAAAAGTAGGCAAACCGGCGCCCGATTTCGAAGCAAGCGCATTCATAGAAGGCGGATTCAAGAATATCAAGCTTTCTGACTATAAGGGACAATGGGTAGTACTCTGCTTCTATCCCGGAGATTTCACGTTTGTTTGACCGACTGAATTGTCAGCAGTTGCTGCCAAACATGAAGAAATAAAATCTCTCGGTGTTCAGGTTCTGGCAATGAGTGCGGACAGCCGTTTCGTTCACAAAATATGGCAGGAAGAGGAATTGTCCAAAATGGTCCCGGGCGGTGTGCCGTTTCCCATGCTGACCGACGCAGGCGGCCGCATAGGTGCGGTTTACGGAATATATGACGATGAAGCCGGTGTCGACATACGGGGGAGGTTTATCATTGACCCCGACGGCATCATACAGGCGATGGAAGTTCTGACTCCGCCTGTCGGACGGAATGTGGGGGAATTAATCCGCCAGGTCAAGGCATTTCAGCATGTGAGGGCAACCGGCGAGGCCACCCCGTCCGGATGGCAGCCCGGCAAAGTCACATTGAAGCCCGGACCGGATTTGGTGGGTAAAGTCTGGAAGGTCTGGAAACCCGAAATGGCGTTCTGAAGGGAGGGCGTATGAAAGCTATCGAGATCAGACCCGACGTGTATTGGGTCGGCGCAGTCGACTGGTCCATCCGGGACTTTCACGGATATGTAACACCCCGTGGCACATCGTACAACAACTACCTGATTCTCGATGATCAGGTAACGTTGCTCGACACCGTCAAATACGACTTTGCGGATGTGACTATCGACAACATCGGAAACCTTATAGACCCGTCGATGATCAGAAATGTCATCGTCAATCATATCGAAAATGATCATGCAACAAGCCTCGGGAAAATTATGGCACTGGCTCCCAAGGCCACCGTCTACATCACGGACAAGGGCAAGAAGGGTATCGACAGATTTTTCGACACGAGGCACTGGAACGTTAAGATCGTCAAGACCGGGGACACTCTGAATATCGGCAAGAGGACCCTCCTCTTCCTTGAGACTCCCATGCTTCACTGGCCGGATTCGATGATGACCTACATCCGGGAGGACAAGATACTGATCAGTCAGGACGGATTCGGGCAGCATCTGGCCTCCTCCGCACGGTTTGACGACGAGTTCATCTCCTGCTATTCGGTATCGGAACTTGAGGACGCGGTGAAAGACTACTATGCCAATATCCTGATGCCTTTCGGCACGTTGATCAAAAGCAAGATCGCGGAAATCCAAAAGCTCGGACTCGAGATCGACGTTATCGCGCCCGATCACGGCGTGATATGGAGGCAGGACCCGGCGAAAATCGTGCAGATGTATCTGGACATGGCAAACGGGAAGGCCGACTTGCGGGTCGTGATCGTTTATGATACGATGTGGCAAAGTACGGAAATCATGAGCCTCCCAATCATTCAGGGAATACGTGACGAGGGAGTCGATGTCGAAGTGGTCAAACTGAGAGCGGATCCTATAAGCGTGGCGGTGAAAGAATTCTGGAAGGCGCGTGGATGCCTGATTGGATCTCCGACGCTCAACAATTCTTTCTTCCCGACGATCGGGGAGTTCCTGACGTACCTGAAGGGATTGAGGCCGAAGAGCCGTATCGTCGGCGCTTTTGGCAGCTATGGATGGGGAGGCGGAGCGGTAAAGAATATCTATGAAGAATTAAAGAGAATGGGACTCGAAATCGTCGAACCCGGCATTCAGGTCATTTACAGACCTTCTGTCGAGGACAAGAAAAAGTGTTACGAGTTCGGCAGGGAATTCGCGAGCAAGGTGAAAGAGTACCATAATAAATTTGCATGACAAGCATGCGAGATGGGGAGGAATGATATGGAATATTTGCCTGGACAGTATCTGAGTATCAGGAAAAGGTTCAAGAAGTTTTTCAATGCTCTCGAAAAACTGGGAAGCGCCGCCAGAGAAGAGGGCCCGCTCGATGCGAAGACCTCGCATCTCATACAGATGGCAGCGGCAGCCGCAATCCGTTCTGAAGGCTCTGTTCATTCACATGCGAGGAGGGCTTTGGAATCGGGGGCAAAGCCTGATGAAATCTATCATGCCCTCGTCCTCCTGACGAGTACAATCGGATTTCCGACCGTGTCTGCTGCACTCAGTTGGGTTGACGACGTTCTCGGAAAACATCGGGGATCTTAGTCTCACAAAGGGAGGGTCTATGTCAAAAACAGAAAAAAATCTTAGGGATGCGTTCGCCGGCGAATCTCAGGCGAACAGGACATATCTCGCTTTCGCAAAAAAGGCGGAGGCAGAAGGTTTCGCGCAGGTCGCAAGGCTTTTCCGCGCGGCAGCCGAAGCAGAGACGGTTCATGCGTTAAACCATCTGAGCGCGGTCGGCGCCGTCAAAAGCACAAGGGAGAACCTCGATGCGGCCATAGGTGGTGAGACATATGAGTTCCAGAAAATGTATCCTCAAATGATTCAGGAAGCTGAAACAGAAGGGGACAAGAGAGCGTTACTGTCTTTCAATTATGCGAACGCCGTTGAAAAAATCCATGCTGAACTTTACAAAAAAGCATCGGAGAATCTCGGCAGGAACCCGGGAGTGGATTACCACGTGTGCCAGGTGTGCGGAAATACGGTCGAGGGCGAGCCTCCCGACAAATGCCCGATCTGCGGGTCGGCCAAGAAGGTGTTTAAGAAAATTGACTGATGAGCTTCTTTTCGTAGAAATGCATTGGGAATAGGGCAGGCGCAGAGCCTCTCTAAAAACTCGCCTTTCCTATAAAAATGGACATTCTCGCGAAAGCGGAAATCCAGTTTCTTCGACAGGTTCTGGATCCCCGGTCATCCGTCTTAAATATTGACGGACGGAGGATGACAAATCCTGAGTTTTAGACAGGCTCCACAAGCAGCCATAAGGGGGTTATGAAATGCATATGAAGTTGACAGCGTTCCCTGTCTTTTGTGTTGTTTTTGTCTTTTCCGGGGCGGCCCTGTGCCAAGATATCTCTGAGGACCGTCTGAGTCCCCAGACGAGAGCCTGCATCGGATGTCACGGCAATTTTACGCCCGGTATTGTGAAGGATTGGATGTCAAGCAAGCATGCGAAAACTTTGCCCGGCGAAGCCATGAAAAAAGCCGCTCTTGAGAAAAGGATCTCTGCTGAAGCTCTTCCAAAGAAATTGCTGGAGCATGTCGTAGGCTGTTATGAATGCCACAGCAGGAATCTTGAAAACCACAAAGACGCATTCGAACACATGGGGCGGCGGATACAGGTTGTCGTTTCGCCGGATGACTGTAAGACTTGCCATCCGGTGGAGGCCGGTCAGTTCTTCGGGAGCAAGAAAGCCTATGCGTATAAGAATCTCATGGAAAACCCTTTATACCTGACGTTGGTGAACGCAGTTACAGGCGTAAAGAAGATCGAAGGGAAGAAGATTATCACTGAAAAGCCGACTGCGTCCACGCTGCACGAGACGTGTCTTGGGTGCCATGGCACGATAGTGGAACCAAGGGGGTTAAGGAATGTCGCTACCAAGATCGGAAATGTCCCCGTTCCCGAACTGACAAATTGGCCCAATCAAGGGGTTGGGAGAGTGAATCCGGATGGAAGTCGCGGGGCTTGCACGGCGTGTCATGCCCGGCACAGTTTTTCTATCGAAGTAGCGCGCAAACCTTATACTTGCTCTCAGTGCCATCTCGAGCCCGATGTGCCTGCGTGGAATGTGTATGACGAGAGCAAGCACGGTGACATATTCTTTTCGCAGTATCACGAATGGAATTTAAGCGCCGTTCCATGGGTCCTCGGACAGGACTTCAAGACCCCCACTTGTTCGGCCTGCCACAACAGTCTTGTTGTCTCGCCTGCCGGTGAGGTCATTACCGAACGTTCACATGATTTCGGCGCCAGATTGTGGGTGAGAATCTTCGGTTTGATATACAGCCATCCGCAGCCACGATCCGGGGATACGACGATCATAAAGAATAAAGACGGCCTCCCCTTGCCTGCTTCTTTTGCTGGTGAACCGGCATCGGATTTTCTAATCGATGCCGCCGAGCAGGGAAAACGGATGGAGATGATGAAAAGTCTCTGTAAAGGTTGTCACAGCACAAACTGGACAGACAGCCATTTTGCCAAATTCGAAAAAACGCTCAAGGACACAAATGAAATGACTCTTTCTTCAACCAAAGTGATGGGAACTGCGTGGGCGAGAGGACTTGAAGACAAAACGAATCCCTTTGACGAACCAATCGAACATATGTGGGTGCGACAGTGGGTCTTTTATTCGAATTCCATCCGCTATGCCTCGGCCATGACCGGAGCGCCCGATTACACCGCATTCAAGAACGGCTGGTGGTACCTCGCTGAGAACCTTGAGAAGATGCATGATTCTCTGGAACTCAAAGAGAACATTCGGGAGATGGAAAAGGAATGAACATCATCGCTTTTCTCGGAAGTCCCAGGGAAGGTGGAAATACAGAGCTTCTTTTGAAAGAAGCTGTCAGGGGAATTGAGGACTCAGGGTTCTCCGTTCGTCTTTTCAATATGAACTCGATGAACATTATGCCGTGCCAGAACTGCGGCGGGTGCGAGGATTCCGGCATGTGCGTGTATGCCGATGACATGACCCAGATCTATGAGGCTATACGAACAGCGGACAGGGTGATTCTTGCGTCTCCGATTTTTTTCTCAGCCCTGAGCGCACAGATAAAGGTTATGCTCGACCGATGCCAGGCTTTCTGGTGCGAAAAATATCTTCTCAAGAAGTCGATTCCTGCGGGTCCCCATGGAAGAAAGGGGCTCCTCCTGCTGGTCGGCGGGCAGAAGAAGGACACCGGAATTCAGTGCGCGGCGGAGTCGGCACGGGTTTTCTTCAGGACGATCAGCATCGCCGAACATAAGACGCTCGGATACACGGGTGTGGATACAAAGGGAGCCATACTGAGCCATCCTACGGCGATGAAAGACGCATACGAAGCGGGGAAAGAATTGGTGGCTGGTTACTAATAAGTGCATAATATGCTTGCCTGATTCTGTCTGTTGTTCTCAATCTTTGCGATCAACGATGTTGTTTTCTTCGTGGCCGGAGCCCTGTTCTGTCCTTTTCCACCTCCGGTGAATCCAGAGCCATTCGGCCGGATGTTCCCGAATATATTCTTCGATATAGGATGAAAACTTCTTTGTGTCTTCTTTCAGCGCCTCTTCTCTGACGGGATTAGAGGACAATGCGACCTCGGGATGGATTACGATCCTGTGACCGTTCCCTGTGCGGTGTATGAAAGCGGGCAGCGCAGCAGCATCGGTTTTCCTTGCGATGAGAGCGGGCATCTTTGTAGTCCACGCTTTTCTTCCGAGGAAATCGATCACATAGCCTTCTTCGGGGACCACGGCCTGGTCCATCAGTATCCCAATAGTGCCGTTATTTCTCAAAACCTGCATAATCGGCTTCAGCGCCCCCTTTTTGTCGATAACGCTGTTGCCGTAACGACGCCGGACACTTTCCACAATTCTGTTTAGGTAAGGGTTGTTCAGAGGACGCACAACGATGGAAATAGGCGAAAGTCTTGCAGCTGCAACTGTCGCAAGGAGCTCCCAGTTCCCGCAGTGGCCTG
>JBFLXP010000173.1:0-6631 GCA_040757315.1 Nitrospirota bacterium | reverse complement strand
TATGCCTGTCCCGTATTCCAGATAGCCGTTTCAATCCTACAATAGTCTTATTTCGTCCGTATACCATGCCAATCCTTTTTTCTCACTTTCTGGTTTCAATCCTACAATAGTCTTATTTCGTCCGGCCATATATGCCTGTCCCGTATTCCAGATAGCCGTTTCAATCCTACAATAGTCTTATTTCGTCCGTATACCATGCCAATCCTTTTTTCTCACTTTCTGGTTTCAATCCTACAATAGTCTTATTTCGTCGCAGGGACGCGGTCTGGTCTGCCTGCATGAAGAGCTGTTTCAATCCTACAATAGTCTTATTTCGTCCCGTATGCTTGTCGAGGCCACGGATGCGCAGATAATGTTTCAATCCTACAATAGTCTTATTTCGTCGCTCCCCGTCAAGGATGATGTTTTTCTCATCAATGAGTTTCAATCCTACAATAGTCTTATTTCGTCGTCTCAACGATATGCGCCAAGAAAATGCCAGTTCTTATGGTTTCAATCCTACAATAGTCTTATTTCGTCAGGGCTGGGGCCTTTTCGTCTGGAGACATGTTCCCGTTTCAATCCTACAATAGTCTTATTTCGTCTTAGTATGGCACGACGGTCTTGGTGCGCCTTCTGAGTTTCAATCCTACAATAGTCTTATTTCGTCCGTCCTGGCCAGAGACGATAGAATCTTGTGATATGTAGTTTCAATCCTACAATAGTCTTATTTCGTCTTTTCTGCTCCCTGACCTGCTTCCCGACCTGCCCACGTTTCAATCCTACAATAGTCTTATTTCGTCAGGCTTTTTTTCAAGGCATTCTCAGACGAGAATGATTCCGGAATTACGAGAATTTTATCGCGCAAGCCAAATAATGTAAATCCATGGCGTCATTCGCGACTTTCATATCACCCTCTCTTCTGGATTTCCTTTCCTCACTCCAATATCGTCCCGGACAAATGAGTTTTTGTTCGGAAATACATAAATCGTTATTGTATCTACCGCAGGATCAATGAGTCTGGGGAGGTCATCCCTGACCTTCATCAGGCGAGATTCGCTCAGTTCCCCTTCAAAAAGCGAATTCTGCACCCACGTGAGCTGAGTGCGCAGATACCCTTTGACCTTATTCACGCGGCCAGTTGAGATGTCATAGGCGATTATCACATACAAATTACCACCACAGCACAAATGGCTTGTATTCTCTGGCTCCGACCAGATGCTTGACGAGCTTGTGGGCCTCTAGGCGGATCAGCCGCTGGTAAGAAACACTTCTGCGAAGAGCCCGGTGTTTTATCGTCGTCTGGAGTTTCTCTTCATAGTATTTGAGGAACGTCTTTTTTCCGCTCTCAGTGAACAGTATGCCGTTCAACTCATTCCTGAAATCCTCTTTTTGGATTATCCTCTTATTCACGAGATAGAATATGAGCCTGTCTACGATAAGCGGCTTGAATAATTCACTTATATCAAGGCATAGGGAAAACCTTCTTTCTCCGGGTTCGTGGAGGTAGGAAATCGTCGGGTTTAGCTGCGTATTGTACAATTCGCCGAGAACGGTGCTGTAAAGGAGGGAGTTGCCGAAGCTTATCATGGCATTTACCTCGTTTTCAGGAGGCTGCCTAGTCCTCTTCTCGTACCTAAGTTCTCCTTTGAGTATAGTTTCAAAGCAGTCATAATAGCAGATACGTGAACGTGCTTCCACATTCATGAGCTCAGTTATGCTTTTTGAGTGCTCTGTTTCAGCCGAGAGCTGCGACAGCAACTCTTCCTTGCCGTCTATCCGATATTCCGCGACAGTACGCCGCATATTGTCTATCGAGCCCGTGACGAACCTCCTGGCGATGAAAAGCCGCCTTTCAGGATCCAGGTAATGCTCTGCCTGACGCACCAACAATTCCCCTGAGAGAAGTGTTTCACGCGGATAGTAGCTGCCATCATAAAATCCGTAGTAGTTGAAGAAATGGACGGGTATGCCCTTTTTTGATAGAAGGTGAAGGGCCTGGGAGGTCACACTGACTGAACCGTGGCAGCTTATCTGATGGATGTTCTCTATGGGAATCGGTCTTTTGCCTTTCGCACTGAGAAAATATAGCGTGTTCTCGTCCCTTTCAAGCCGCCCGTCGCTCACTATATGGAAATTCGCTTTCATCACAAGCCACCAAGGGATTTGGATATATCTTCCATGTCAAAACAGAGCGCGCCGTCTGTTTTTGACTTGAACCCGCGGGCTATTATGACATAGACGACCTTTTTCCTCTTGTGCTCGACCAGTTTCTCGCGTGCCATCAGTTCACCAAGGATCTTTTCTGAATCCGCCTTCTCACTCCATTTGCATTCAACCAATGCTATAGTGTCCGTGGACTGGCATTTTATCACCCAGTCGACCTCATCTCCTTTCCTGCTCCACCACCTTCCGATTTCAGATATCTTAAACGGAAGCTTTTTCTGCTTGTCCATGACGAGGAGAAACTCGCGTGAGATAGCCTCGAACGCAGGCCCCATGAAGGAGTTCATGTCTTCAGAAACCGCATCCTGAAGGTAACCATATTCCTCCTCTTCGAAATAGCTCATGTTGCGGAAGATATACCTGAACCAGAAACGGAAGAAATTGTCTTTCAGGACGAACCGGCCTCTGCGTGTGCGCCACTTCTTCGGTTCGGTCACCGGCACTTCGTAGGAGATCACATCGACCAGGTTCTCAAGGTCGTACAGATAGGGAGACAAGGAAGATTCCTTTATGCCGGAGAAATCCGCGATTTCTTTCTTTGTGGTCTTGCCGAGGGCTATGGCGCTGATTATGGCGTAATAGCTCGGGTGGTCCTTGCCGAAACTCTCCACCATTGTATCCCGGACTTCGTTTTTGAGCGGAGAAAGTGGGTTAAGAACCGCTTCTTTCAGAGCGTCTTTCCATGTTCCGATCCTCGCGCCTTCAAGAAGCGCATAATAGAAGGGGATGCCGCCGAATATCGCGTATAGCCTGGCCTGTTCTGTCACATCAGACACCCCAAGGTCGGCCATCATGCGCCGGCATTCCCCGAATGAAAGGGGCTTGAGTGCAAGGTCATGCCGGGCCCTGCGGAACAGCGGCGCTCCTGCTTCGATGAATATTTTTTTCATCATGCCAACGTTCGAGCCGCTCAAGACTAGACAGGTCTTGGAACCCTGCCCTTTAGTATCCCATTTGTTCTGGAGCTGCATTATTGCAGACTGGCTCACTGCACGAAGCCGCTGGAATTCATCTATGGCGAAGGTCCGGTCATGGGAAAACATGAGGTCGTAAAGCTGCCCCCAGTCCTGGATGCGAACATAATCCGGCAGCCCAAGCTCTCGGCGCAGCACCGTCTCAAACTCTTCGAGAAGCCCGGCCTCGGTCTTTTTCTGGTCCACATAGAGATAAACGCCCCCAGGCGGCATAGCGTGTGTTATAAGCGTGGTCTTGCCCACCCTCCTGCGGCCGCGCACCAGAACGAGGTTGGGTTTTCTCTGCATCGCCTCGGAAAGAAGCCCGAGTTCCTCGGTCCTGCCATATAGCTTCATGAATAGATTATTTTAATAACCTTTTTTAAGGTTATCTAATTTTTCAGTAATTCATATTTTTCACGGGTTAAAATTTAAGGTTATAGAAATAACCTTAATAGAGATAACCTTATTCAGCCCAGCAAAATTCGTAGTAAGAGCATTTGGGGCAGATAGGAATCCTTTTGGGCTGAGGGGGCACTTTCAACGAGGCGATCCCCTTCACTCTCGCGACCGCATCTTCCACAGCCTTTCCGTTCTGCTCATCCAGCTCAAGCTTTTTTCGTTCTCGTATCAGGGGGTAATCCAGGACCGCGACGGCCTTTATGCCTTTTTTCCTTAAGACGTAGAGATAATAGAGGGCCTGCATCTCGTGGGCTCTTTCCATCTTCTTCGATTTTTTGACTTCGTGCAGCTCTACCGTATCGCCTTTCTTCACGAAATCAATTGCAATGCCTTCTATCTTGATGTCCTTCTTCTCACGTTGATAAGTGTTCTGGTGTATGAATCGTCCTGCCGCGACCAAATCGGATGAATGCTCCATATTGAGATGGTGGGAGAAATACCATAATTCGGTGGGGCATACAAAAAGATAGTTTATCTGGGTGCCTGTAACCGGTCTCTGTTCTCCCCCCTCCACGCTCATATTATCGAATCCCAGCCCTCAGCATCTTCACTTTTTATGGCTTCTGGACCGTATTCTCTAATAAGACTTAGGTCGCTCTTGGTGAGGTCAAGTATGATATTGAAACCTTTGAAACTTCTTGAGGTTTGGAAGCGTTTTTGTACTCTGGACGGAATTGAGACCGAGTATCTAAGAATTTTTGAACGTATTTCGTATATTTTATCTGATACCTCGGTCTTGTCCGTAATTCCGTAGTACCTTGCCACTATCTCTTTCCAAGGCATCCTATCGGCATCATTATCACTCAGGAGATGATATATCGTATCATTCGTGCCCTCTGCAAGTTGGGGAAACACGAACAGTTCTGAGCTGAAATTCCGGAACAATCTTTGCGCTTCACTTCTCTTAATCGCAGAGAAATAATTGAAAAATTCCATTCTTTCCCTTATTCTTTTGACATAGGAATCGCTGATTTTCTTTCCATCCTCTGCTTGCATATTGAATACCGAATCAATCATTTCTTGTTGGCCTTCAAAGGATACAACGTCCGATTCCTGATACTTCTCAAAAAACGCTTTTGTAGCTGCTAAAACCTGCTCATCGTAGATTAAACTGGAAATTTTTTCGTCTCCCAAAAATATATTGACATTGTACTCATCATCTTCATAATGCGTACCCTTATTTCGGTAAACTCTTCCCCAGCGCTGTATCTGTGAATCAATTGTAGATAATTCAGTATATAGAGTATCAAAATCGAAATTGACTGATGCCTCCACAATCTGTGTGGAAACTAATACAAACGGCTTCTTCTCGTCAAGTAGTCTCTTAATATGGTCAATTCTCTTGCTCTTCTCGTCTTCAACAAGTCGAGCATGCAAGAGAATAATCTCTTGCGGGGGTTTTTCTGCTTCAAGTTGTTTATACAAGGCTAGTGCAGACTTTACGGTGTTTACTATCACTAAGACACTTTTAAATCGGCTCTTAGACAGTATCTCGTCTTTCCTAGGAACCTCGTAAATGCCTTTTTTTGCATCAATCTCGTTTAACAGAGGCTCATTGTGAAATTTAATCTTGTGTCTTTTTGTTTTATAGTTCTTTATCTTCTGTCTCTCACATAGCTCCTCAGGATTAATGATTTTAAAGTCAAGTTCCTGAAGCATAGTTTTGAGAAAGGGGGGTAGTGTTGCAGTCATAACAAGAACATTTCCTCCGAGATTTTTGATGTGCTTGATGGTGTTGAAAATTATCGCTGCCATATCGGGATTATAAGATTGGATTTCATCCAAAACGATAGAAGAAAATGGATAAATGGAAAACAACTTGTCAAATCCATAGTAATACAACGAAGAAAGAAGAATCTGGTCCGCCGTAGATAGGATCATCGGGGAGGATAGTATTTTACTAGATGCTACCTTTCGAGCTATGTTCTTCTGTGCCGTCTGAGCATCTTTATCAAATTCAAGATATGAGGTTGAATGTAACAGAGACACGGCATCGGTTGGATTCTCAATGCCACTCAGATACCCTTTAACCATCCTATTAGTGTAAATGTCATTCAGGGACACCCTTATCGGAAGCGTATAAAGCATCTTTCTGGAGGATTTTGCTGCCCACAAAAACGCAAATTCGGTTTTTCCGCTACCTGTTGGGGCGATAAGAACTAGATTTTTAGCATCCGAACCGGATCTCTCCAAAACCTCTTCTTGCCAACTGATTGAGTTTGGTGAATCAATTGTTTCCTTGATTTTGCTTTTTAAGTTTGAATATACACCAGAGTCGCTCCCCCTAGCTAGAGGGACATGCGCACTTGACGCATGATCGCATCTCCTAAGTGTTCCTAGCATGGAAAAGAATTGATAGTCCTCGGAACTGAATTCCTGGTCCCCGCGTATTTCTTTGTGAGATGGTTCATATAACGAGAAGAACTCGGACAAATTCTCCTTTTTCTTAAGAGCGTCCAGTGCAATCTTGAACCTATTGCTTTTCGATGCGCTCACAAGGGAGGTCTGAAGTTCTACAATCGCAGAACGAATGCCCTCATTAAACTTAGAATCACATACGACCTTGGCCAGGTCTGCCAAAAAATTTTCCATCTCATCTTTTTGGGAGTCTAAAAATTCCACATAATCTTGGAATTCGTTGGAATGGTCATAAACATAATCCAAAAATGTTTCCCGGCCGTAAAAGTCATTATAATGATGGTATAGCACTGCCGTTTGCACCATCTTAGACTCAGCGTTATCCAGATCCAACAAAAATACGGACCATGCGATTGAGAGAATCTCGTGGTCTTTTATTGAAACGGATTTGAGTTTTGACATATCACTTTCGATCTGTTTTTTTAGGTCCTCCTGTAATAGGTCGGGATTATCTCTTTCTATACCTCTAATAGTCAGGGACATAAATAGGCGAACATTTTAGGCATCACAAAACCCTTCTTCACAAAGTTGCGGATAGACTGTTGAACCGCATGGATATTGCGATAATACCTGTTCCACAGGGGCTTCTTGAT
>JBFLXP010000172.1:0-6720 GCA_040757315.1 Nitrospirota bacterium | reverse complement strand
GTAAAATGGTTTAACGAGTCAAAAGGTTTCGGTTTTATTACCAGCGACGACGGAAAAGACTTTTTTGTCCACTATTCCTCCATCCAGAGCAACGGGTTCAAATCCCTTAGCGAGGGTGATAACGTCAGCTTTGATATCGAAGACGGCCCGAAAGGTCCGAGGGCGATCAACGTAGTGAAAAACTAAAACCCTGCGCAATTGTCAGCGGGGGTCATCACCGGAGCAACCCACAAGGTGATTCTGCGGGCTGTGCCCCCGCCACGACAGGGGATGCCGCTTTTGGGAGGGAGCCATGATCAGCAAACAGAAGAATGCCGAATTGCAGGAACGGAAGCAGCAGAGGATTGACGCAGGACCGTTATCGGCCCGTTATCCCGATGTCGCATCGATCGTCATTGTCATGGACTATTACCAAAGAGGCACGGGGCATGCCCTCATGAAGCGCACAGTGAATTTCCATCCCGGCAGTGCCGCCTATTTTCTTATGACCTGCATGACGCAGACTTGCGTCGACGGCGGCTTCGACCTGGAGCCTGTCATCTCACGAATGCTGAAGGACCATTCGAAATCGGGGAAAGGCGAGCTTGTCTGCCCCGGCAACAGCTCCTCCGGCCACGCGTGGATCGATTTCGCGATAACGATATCTTACAACGATTAGTTGCCCTCTACCGCTCTTCTTTGAGCAGTTTGTACTCTATGCTATCCACAAGGGCCTGGTAGGATGCTTCGATGATGTTTTCGGAGACGCCGACGGTGCCCCAGCGTTTCTCGTCATCGCCCGACTCGATAAGGACCCTTACTCTTGCGGAAGTGCCCTTACCCGCCGTCAGAACGCGCACTTTGTAATCGTGAAGTTTAACAGTCTTTAGCTCGGGGTAAAATTTGTCCAGCGCTTTCCTCATTGCGTTGTCGATAGCGTTGACGGGACCGTTGCCGGTTGAAGCGGTATGTTCGATCCGGCCCCCCACCCTGACCATGATCGTTGCTTCGCTCATCGCCTCTTCACCTTCCCTTCTTTTTTCCACAATGACTCTGAACCCGATAAGGTCAAAAAATCTCTTGTGGAGCCCGAGCGCTTTTTTCATCAGGAGTTCGAACGATGCCTCGGCCGCTTCGAACTGAAATCCTTCGTTCTCAAGATTCTTAAGCGTGGAGACGATATCCTGCAGCTGAGGCGCGTCGGGGTCGAGACGTATCCCGAATTCTTCGGCCTTCCGCAATATATTGCTTCTGCCCGCAAGGTCCGATATCAAGACCCTTTGGGAATTGCCCACAAGGACGGGCCTTATATGCTCGTATGTTTCGGGCTTCTTTCTGACCGCGCTGACGTGCATGCCCGCTTTATGAGCAAAAGCGCTGTCTCCCACGAAAGGCTGCCTCTTGAAATGCCTCATGTTGGCCATCTCATTCACAAACCTCGACACATCCCGAAGCCTTCTCAATTGTTCCGGACTCAAACACTTCATCCCGAGTTTGATCTGCAGATTGGGAATTATCGAGCACAGGTTCGCATTGCCGCACCGCTCACCGAGTCCGTTGATCGTGCCCTGAACTTGTGATGCGCCGCATTCGACGGCGATGACCGAGTTTGCGACTGCACAGTCGGAATCATTGTGCGCGTGGATACCGAAGGGTATTCGCACTTCCTTCTTTATCTCATCGATGATCCTCCTCATGTCGGCCGGAAGCGTGCCGCCGTTCGTATCGCAGAGCACGAGGCAGTCCGCACCCGCATCCTGGGCGGCGAGAAGGCATTTTACCGCATACTCTGGATTATCCCTGTAGCCGTCGAAGAAATGTTCCGCATCGTAAAAGACAGTCTCGACGCGCTTTTTCAGGTGAGCGACCGAATTATGGATAACGTCAAGGTTCTCGTTCAATGTGATCTTCAACGCCTCTTTGACGTGGAAGTCCCACGACTTTCCGAATATTGTGATGATTTTTACCCCGGAATCCAGGAGCGCCTTCATCAGCGCATCTTCCTGAACTTTATGCCTCGGCCTGTGAGTGCTCCCGAAAGCGACAACCTGGGAATTCTTGAGTTTCAGCTTCTTAGCTTTCTTGAAATACTCCACATCCCGCGGATTTGCCCCAGGCCAGCCGCCTTCGATGTAATGCACGCCGAGTTCATCAAGCTTCTCGGTGATCCGGAGCTTGTCCTCCACGGAAAAGGATATTTCCTCTGCCTGAGCCCCGTCCCTGAGCGTTGTGTCGTAGATTTCTATCTTACGCATAAAAAGCTGTTATTTCTTCTCACCCTTCTTTTGCGAGCCTCGCCTCTTGCCATCTCTTCCGAGGTCAAAGGCGTCGTGCAGCACCCTCACGGCAAGCTCCGTGTATTTGGAATCGATGACGCACGAGACTTTTATCTCGGACGTGCTGATCATGAGAATATTGACGCCGTGTTCCGCAAGCGTATTGAACATCTTCGCGGCCACGCCTGAATGTGTCCTCATACCTACGCCGATGACGGAGACTTTCGTGATATCTTCTCTCAGCAACACATCTTTCGCACCGAGTTCGGCTGCAATGCCTTTAGTAATGTCGAGCGCCTTTTTGCTTTCCGTCTTCGGAACGGTGAAGGATATGTCCGTTGCCCTGCCGTCGCTGCTGATATTCTGCACGATCATATCGACGTTGATGTTGGCGGCCGCAATGGCATTGAACAATTTTGCCGCGATTCCCGGCATATCGCGCACCGCCACAACTGTAATCTTCGTCTGATTCTTATCATAGGCAACGCCGGAGACAACAACTTTTTCCATATCCTTATCCTCCTTCACGACAAGCGTTCCGGGATTATTGTTGAAACTCGATCGCACTACAACCGGAACTTCGTATTTCATCGCAAACTCGACCGACCGGGTCTGGAGCACCTTTGCGCCGAGGCTTGCGAGTTCGAGCATTTCTTCGTAAGAAACCTTCTCGAGTTTCCTCGCTTCGGGCACAACATTCGGATCGGTTGTATAAACGCCGTCAACATCCGTATAGATCTCGCAAAAGTCAGCTTTCAAAGCGGCCGCCACCGCAACGGCCGTCAGGTCCGATCCTCCTCTTCCGAGGGTGGTTACGTCAGAGGTTTCGGTAATCCCCTGAAAGCCCGCGATGACCGGAACGACCCCCTTTCTTACCGCAGCCTTGACCCGCTCTCCGGTGATTCTCTCAATCTTCGCCTTAGTATGTGCTTCGTCAGTGATAATCCCGACCTGCCTTCCCGTAAATGACATCGAGGGGAAGCCGAGATCGGATATCGCCATCGCGGTCAACGCGGCGCTGGTCCTCTCCCCGGAGGACAGGAGGAGATCCATCTCGCGGCCTTCGGGATCTCTTGAGATTTGATGCGCAAGAGTGATGAGTTTATCCGTCTCTCCGGACATCGCGGAGACGATAACGACAACGTCGTTCCCACTTTTCCTCGCCTCCGCCACTCGTTCCGCGACAGCCCTTATGCGTTCGATGTTTCCAACCGATGTTCCGCCGTATTTTTGTACGATGAGCATTGCTCCTTAAGAATTCCCTCCTGAGAAATGAACTATTTTTTCTTCTTCATCTGCTCGCCGCAGCAGACAATGTCGCACGTTTCCACGCAGCCGCAAACCTCATCGACGGATACTGCCAGGCCGCATACTTCACAGGTATACTTTGTACCTTTCTTTACCGCCTGCTTCTTTCTTGCCGCCGGCTTGACCGCCTTCCTTACAGCCTTTTTCCTTGCCGTCTTTACTGTCTTCTTTGTCTTGGTTACCGCCTTCTTTGTAGCCATTCCTGTCTCCTTTCAGATGCTATCTCCAATGTCCATGTATCCAGCGCCCCCCCGGCCCGCGATGTGCGGGAACCCATTTCTTGCCGGGCGGAGGCGAACCGGCCCAGTGACCGGATACCCAATTGCCGCCTTTCCAATGGCCGGGAATCCATTTCGCTCCCTTACCGGGTGAATGAACTGTCTCCCAGTGGCCTGACACCCAGTGACCGGGTACCCAGACACTGCCCTTGTGGTGTCCCGGCACCCAGTGGGCCGGAATCCACTCCGATTCAGCCGGCGGAGGAGCCGTATCAAGAATCCATTTCCTTTCCTTATAGATATACGGGCCGTCTCCCGGCGGCGCAACCACGAGGGTCCATTCTCCGCCTACTTCGACCCATACCTTTCCAGGCGGAGGGGCATCAGTCGGCACGGCAAAAGCAGAAACACAGAAGAGAATAATGAACGAAGCGGATAGCACGATCACAAGCTTTTTCACGCCGTCCTCCTCTTAAAGAGTAAAATTAGTTACATTATAGCAGAAATCAGGCACGTCAAAAATACTGATGAGGTTATCGGCAAACTCTCACAATTGTCATTCCAGCAAGTGAAGCGCGCCGGGAATCCTTCTGAAAACAAAGAAAGATTCCGGACAGGCCGGAATGACAGTCCGACGGGTGAATGCGGCTTTACTGAGGATCGCATCAGTGAATAGGGGACGTGCCGGGAATCTAACCTCGTCCGTTATTTTGGACGGCAATGATGTTGGACAGAACTGTGTGTGATAAAATAGATCACAAAATGCGCATTCGATTATCTTCCGGCAGAGAACTTGAGATCACCGAAAAAGAAACCCTGCTGCAGGCATTGAAAAGACAAGGGATATACCTTGTCGCCTCCTGCGGCGGAAAGGGCACGTGCGGGAAGTGCCGCGTCAGAATCGTCGAAGGTGACCACAGGCCGATGGCCACGGGAAAGCTCACGCCGCAACAGATCGAGTCCGGTGCGGTTCTTGCCTGCCAGACCTACGCGGAAGAAGATCTCACAATTGACATACCTAAGGAATCGAAGCTCGTCGTCGGTGATGTCATCGAGACGGCACGGGCAAGAGACCTTCGCCAGATCTTCGAAAGCCTGGACGGCACGATTACGCCGCCCGTTCAATGGATGACTCTCACCGTTCCCGCGCCGACGATCGAAAACAATATCAGTGACCTTGATCGCCTGAGACAGGCGCTCGAAGAATTCGGACTTGGCGATCTGAGGTTTCCGCATGAAGTCGTATCTCACCTGGCCGGATCTCTGCGTCAAGCCGGGTGGAAGATCACGCTGGGATATTCGGAGAGCAGGGAGGTTTTCTCCGTCTCATCCTTCGTGGAGAGAAAACATTACGGACTGGCCGTTGATGTCGGCACCACGACGATCGTTTTGTATCTCGTCGATCTCAGCAACGGCCACGTGGTTGATGTCGGGTCGACTTACAATTCACAGATCCGCTTCGGAGACGATGTCATAACGCGAATTGTATATGCCGTCGAAAGCGGCGGCCTCGAAGAACTGAGGCGGACGGTCGTCGACGATGTCAATACGCTTCTATCCCCTCTCGTTGAAAATCATGTCATTACTCCTGACGAGATCGAGTCTGCCGTCATAGCGGGGAATACCACCATGTCTCATCTCTTCTGGGGACTCGACCCTGCCACGATCAGGGAAGAACCTTATATACCCACGGCTAATAATTTTCCTTCCTGGCAGGCCGGTATCGCTCAACTCGCCGCGAACAATCACGCCCCTGTGTATACCGTGCCGTGCGTTGCAAGCTATGTCGGCGGAGATATTGTGGCGGGTGTGTTGGCCTCCAGGATGCACAGGCAGCCCGAACTGTCGCTGTTCATGGATATCGGAACGAACGGGGAGATCGTCCTTGGCAATAACGAGTGGCTGGTTACCGCTGCATGTTCCATGGGACCCTGTTTCGAGGGAAGCGGCGTCAGACACGGTATGAGGGCGACCGAAGGGGCTGTGGAGTCGGTAAGGATAGACGCGGAAACCGGTCAGCTCTCACTTGGGATTATCGGCGGCGGGAGGCCGCTGGGAATATGCGGCTCCGGGATGATAGACGCGATTTCGGAATTGTTTATGGCGGGAGTTGTCGACCAGAAAGGACATTTCTCGAGTTCGAGGACCGGCAGGGTCAGACAGGGCTTTGAAGGGAAGGAATTCCTGTTCTATGGAAACGCACAAGGCGAAATCGTCCTGACAGAGGTGGACATGGAAAATATTCTGAGAGCGAAGGCGGCGCTTTACGCCGGAATCTCTCTCCTGTTGAAGGAAACGGGATTTTCTCTCGCCGATATAAGACGCGTCTATATAGCGGGAGGCTTCGGCAATTATCTGAACGTCGAAAAGGCGATCATCATCGGCATGCTGCCCGACCTTCCCGTTGAAAACTTCAGGTTCCTCGGCAATACTTCCATTGCGGGAGCGTACCTCTGCCTCCTCTCCGAAAAGATAAGGAGGGAGGCGGAAGAGATCGCCCAAAAAATGACTAATATCGAACTCTCCGTCTCCCGGCAGTTCATGGACGAATACCTGTCCGCTCTCTTCCTGCCGCATACTGATATGTCTCTTTTCCCGACTGTCGCAGAGCTGCTGAATAGGAGGGAATGATCGACAAAAAGGGGAGAACGTCAAGCCCCTTTTTGTCGGCCCGGATCATTCGTAAACGGATAATGAGGGAAAGCAGATGCAGCATTATCACTCATTCTCGGCCCCGATAAGAATCGGATAAAGCCGCTCCCATGCCACATCTGCTCTCCTCGCGCGCAAGCTTATGAATAATGCGGCTTAGAAATAGAACTGCATCATCGCCCTATATCTGTTGTCGTGCTGGTCGTCAACGGGGACAGTTGTGCCGGGAACGGGACTGAGTTCCCTTGTCAGGTAACTATAATCCACAAAGAATTTCAGGTTATGAC
>JBFLXP010000171.1:0-6757 GCA_040757315.1 Nitrospirota bacterium | reverse complement strand
CCGCACGGGAAGTCCGATATCGTAAAGGCCCCCGGAACCCTCGTTGTTTCGGCATACGTAACCTGTCCGGATATCACGAGGACCGTCACTCCAGACCTCAAGAAACCCGGCTCCAGCAGGGTGCTCTATATTGATCTGGGCAAGGGAAATATCCGGCTGGGCGGGACATCATTGGCCCATGTGTATGGGCAGATCGGAAATGACTCTCCTGATCTGGAGGACCCTCAACTCTTGAAACGCACCTTCGATGCCGTGCAGGACCTGATCGCAGAAGATATGATTCTGGCGGGACATGATAGAAGCGACGGTGGGCTGCTGGTCACCCTTCTCGAAATGGCCTTCGGCGGTAACTGCGGTATTGACGTTAACATTCAACCGCCCCATCCCCCCCTTGACAAGGGGGGGATGGGAGGGGTTGAATTGCCGTTGCTATTTTCCGAAGAACTTGGCGTTGTGATCGAATATCTTCCGGAGAATGAAGACAGAATCACGTCCCTCTTCAAAGAGAATGATATCCCTTATCAGATGATCGGAAAGACAATTGAAGAGAAGGAAATACGTATTTCGATCAACGATACCCCCGTTCTTAAAGAGGACATGAGGGTTCTGAGGGCTGTCTGGGAAGAGACCAGCTACCATCTCGACAGGCTCCAGGCAGATCGGGAATGCGTCGAAGAAGAGAGAAAGGCGAATTTTGAAAGAAGAGGTCCGCAATTCAGAATCGGGTTCACGCCGCAGAATACATCCGATATTCTTTTGCGCGGAAAGACTAAACCTAAGGTAGCCGTCATCCGCGAAGAAGGCAGCAACGGAGACAGAGAGATGTCGTCGGCGTTCCATCTTGCAGGATTCGAAGTTTGGGACGTTGCCATGACCGATCTCCTATCTGGAAGGGCAGGACTTGACGGTTTCAGAGGTGTCGCCTTCGTGGGAGGTTTCAGTTACGCCGATGTTCTGGATTCGGCCAAGGGATGGGCGGGGGTAATCAAGTTCAACAGGAGGCTATATGAGCAGTTCGAGGAATTCTATGCAAGACCTGACACATTCAGTCTCGGAGTTTGCAACGGCTGCCAGCTCCTGGCTCTCCTCGGGTGGGTTCCCTGGAAGGGAATTCCCGACGCTACGCAGCCGAGATTCATAAGGAACAGATCAGGCAGGTTCGAGTCGAGGTTCCCGGCTGTCCGAATCTTGAAAAGCCCTTCGATCATGCTGAGAGGGATGGAAGGATCGATCCTCGGTGTATGGGTCGCCCACGGCGAGGGGAGACTTTACTTTCCGAAAATGGAAACGCTTGAGGAAGTCCTTGAAAGGGACCTTGCCCCTGTCCGGTTTGTCGACGACGACGGCGAATTCACCGAAATATATCCATTCAATCCAAACGGCTCGCCAGGGGGAATCACTGCACTCTGTTCACCCGACGGTAAACATCTCGCCCTTATGCCGCATCCCGAAAGGACATTCCTCAAATGGCAGTGGGCCTATATTCCGGGGGATTGGAAGAATCTTGAGGCGTCGCCCTGGCTCAGGATGTTTCAGAACGCGCGGGAATGGTGTGAAGAGCTATAATAAAAAAGGATGTTCAATCACAGAATCATCCTTTTGGCGGCTGAAGAATTTCGGATGGGCAACGCGGATTTCCTCTCAGATTGGAATAATACTGGGGCTTCTCTTTATCATTGGGAATGGTCATCGCGCTCTTCGGTCATAACACTTATTGCCTTCTATCGCTCGTTTTCGGAGTTTTTCTGTGGCGACTTTCCCAGACCTCCTACGGGCAAGAACTGCTCTACAAGTCCGTAAAGATGCTCAAAGAAACGAAATAAGAGATTGACGCAATCCCGAACAAGGAACAAATCCTTCTTTTCCGGTGTCTAATAAAATGAATGAAAAACGCACCGGCGCTGACGAGGATGCGGACCTCGTGTCATCGTGCAAGAAAGGCGACACTGACGCCTTCGAAACCCTGGTTAAGAGACATCAGAAGAGGATGTTCAACGCAGCATACAGGATTGCGGGCGACTATAACGAAGCCTCCGAGATCGTTCAGGATGCGTTCATCTCAGCCTACAAAAATATCAGGAAATTCAGGGAGAAGGCCAAGTTTTCGACATGGCTCTATACGATAGTTGTGAACACTTCAAGAAACCATCTGAGGCAGCTGAACATTCGGCGGAGTCGCGAAGGTTTGTCGTTGGATGATCCCATTTCGGCTCGGGAAGGAAATGACCCGGTTTCGGACAGTCCTTCGGCATTCGACAAACTCGAGCAGAAGGAAATGCGGCAGATGGTGCGTCAATGCATGGACACTCTCGGCAGTGAATTCAGGGAAGTTGTTGTTCTGAGGGACATCAGTGGATTTTCTTATGAGGAGATCAGCGATATTCTCAAAATACCCCAAGGCACTGTAAAGTCCAGGATTTTCAGGGCGAGGGACGACCTCAGGCGGTGTCTGAAAAAGAAAATGGGGAAGCTGTGACGGACTGCGGCAAAATTCAGGAGAGACTGTCTGAATATCTGGAGAGGACTACCTCTTCGAAAGAAACGGCCGCGATCCAGGAACATCTGCGGTCATGCCGGAGGTGCAGTGAATATCTTGCTGACCTCGAAAGAACCGTTGAACATGTGAAGAGCCTCGAAGAGGTAGAACCACCTGCATGGCTTACACAAAAGGTCATGGCGAGGGTTAAGGCCGAAGCCGAACAAAACAAAGGCATCTTCCGGAAGTTGTTCTATCCTCTCCGCGTGAAACTGCCGATTGAAGCTGCTGCTGGCGTGCTCATAACAATAGCGACGATCTATATCTTTAAGACTGTACAGCCGGAGACAAAATTCGTGCAGGCGCCTTCAGAAGAAACACGTCAGATTATTCTGCACGAAAAGGGAAAAGAGACTGAAAAGCAGCCGGGACTTGAAGCCGGAGGAAGAAAGGAAGCGGTATCCGAATCGGAAAAAAAATCCGTTGCTGGAAGAGATAGAGCCTTTGTTCCTGACCGGAGCAGGGCCGCTATATCGAAAGACGAGAAAGTGTCCTCGGGAGTGAGGAAGCCGGAAGTCATTGGCAGAGCTGAACTGTCCCGCGACGCTGCGCAAATTGAGGATCAGAAGGAGAAAGATCTGATGCAGTTCTCTGCTTCACCCGGTTCTCCGGCACCCGTTGCGAAAACGCGAGCCGGCAAAATCGGGGAAAAGGCAGGATTGACGATTTATGTGCCTGACCTCTCCTCAGCAAGAAACCGGATCGAGGATATAATCCGTGAGATTGGTGGCAGTATAACCCGATCCGAGTCTTTCGAAATCAAGCAAGTCATCACTGCCGAAATTGAATGGGGAAAGATGAACGAGCTGAAAGAAAAACTGAAGCTCCTGGGCGAAGTCAAAGGGGAGGCAAAACCCACAAGTAGGATGAGAGGGTCGATAAGGGTCGAGATCGCCATCGAAGAAACGCCCTGACTATAGTCTTTTCACTAATCCCGATTATCCGCGGATGCATGATGAAGAGCAGATGCGGCATCATCGCTCATTCTCGGCCCCGATAGGAATCGGGGCCTCCGAGGTATCCCGATAAGAATCGGGATAAAGCCGCTCCAATGCACCATCTGCTCTTCTCGCCTGAATATTCGTGGATAATGTGGCGAGCTTCAGATTTGTATATGCTCCCGAATCAACTGCAGAAGTTCTTTATTTTTTCAATTGAAGTTCGAATGATTTTTCACACTTCTTCGCTGTCTCTTCACATGTTTCCATAGCCTTCTTTGCCGCGGCTTTCGCCTCTTCGCAACACGCCTCGAGCCTGCTTATTCTTTCAACCAATGGATCGATTTGCTGCCGGACATAATCCCTTGAAGCGCATCCAAGGGAAAAGAGAAGCGCGCAAGACGCAAGAACGACCGAAATCTTCTTCATTTTCTCTCTCCTTTCTTACTTTTTGTGGTTAAATGAATGCATCGACCCCGCGAATTATGGAAAAAAACCATTAGTCTATTCATGACTTGCAAAACAAATGCCCAAATAAAACCGCTTGCTTTTATTACATTTTCCGGTGACGGCCGCCTGTCGATGCGGGCATCTTGCCACACTGACAGGGAAAAATTCCTTGGCCACCGGTTTACGAATACGGGTAAAACAGCGCGGAAATATGCCATCCTTTTCAGAAATCTGCCTTCCGAAATCAGGATTTGCCGGATCGAGTTTCTCATGAAATCAGGCAGTTACAATCTGGCTTGCTCTTTGCTAACTTTGGACAATAGCGATTTTCAAGTCAATAACTAACGAGGTGAAAAAAAAGAATGAGACTAAACAGACAGAGAAAGACCATGATACTGAAAAGCACATTTTTTGTCCTGCTCTGCATTTTGCTGCCGGTTCATGCCTATCCTTCGGGCTTGGAAGATCTGCGCATAAGCCTTATTGACGGAGACGTTCAAATCAGCACCGCCGACACGGAGGAATGGGTGCCGGCATCGATTAAGATGCCTTTGGTCGAGGGGGACAGGATCTGGGTTCCCGAAGGGAGCAGAGCCGAGCTGCAGTCGGTTGACGGCAGCTATGTGAGACTCAATGACAGAACTTCTCTCGATGTCCTAACTCTTGAGAGGCATTCTTTTCAGTTCTACCTGAACGCAGGAGATGTCTACGTGAATTTCAGCGGGGCGGGAGACAGCCTTCTTCAAATCGATACTCCTGTCTCGTCCATACGCGCCTATGACAGGGCTAAATTCCGGATCGAGACGCCCGATGACGATTCCACAAGGGTTTCCTCATTCTCGGGTGTGGTCTATGCCGAAAACAGAAACGGAAGCACAGCTCTCACAGAGGGGAACGCTCTGGTCTTCTCGGGTCAGTCCTATGCCGAAATGTCCCGCCTGGGCCCCCCGGATTCCTGGATAAGATGGAACTCTGACAGAGACACAAGAATCTACGTCCGGACATACAGCAGACGATATCTCCCTGCCGAACTCGCCTCTTATTCCTACGATTTCGACAGTTATGGGAAATGGGTCTATGTGGAGGAATACGGCCGCTGCTGGACGCCCACTGTCGGCATATCGGTCGGATGGGCTCCTTATCGGGTCGGCAGATGGGCGTGGATAGGGGGCGATTACGTATGGGTTTCCCACGAGCCGTGGGGATGGGTTCCCCACCATTACGGAAGATGGACCTTCGTGGCTTCCATCGGCTGGTGCTGGCTACCGCCCGCAAGGGGAGCTATTTATTGGGGTCCGGGTTACGTGGCCTGGGTGGATAATCCAACTTATGTTGCGTGGGTTCCACTTGCGCCGCGAGAAATATATTACGGCCATGGCTACTATGGACCTCACAGTGTGAATATCACAAAGGTGAACGTAAATAAAGTTGTTGTCAAGAATGTCTATAAGAATGTATATGTAAACAATGCCGTCTCTGTGGAAAGCCGCGAGACTTTCGTCACCGGCAGGCGTGTGCCTGTGAAGGTTAGAGACAATCCTTTCATCAGAGATAGGATAAGCATCGGCAGGCCGAATATCAAACCGGAAAAAAGGACCCGCATGCCCGTGATCAAGGAAATTCCTGAGGCAAAACTTCCCCCCAGCCGGATCAGAGAGATGCCGGTGAGGGAACTGAAAGACCGATATCCTCTTGTTAAGGACAGGCCGGAACCGGTCGTCATGCCGAGGCCTCTTCCGAAGGCAAGAGTTTCCGTTCCCAAAGCAACAGCGCCTAAAGAACCGAAACTGCCTCAAGCCGTTGCTCCCCTGGAGAGGCGTCCGGCAAAGCAGAGGGAAGTGAAGATACCTACGGAAAAAGAAGTCAGGCCCACACCTGAAGTTCGAAGAAAACAGATTGAACCCGGCCCGCCTCTTGAAAAGGCGATAAAGCCCAGAGAGATACCGGCTGTTAAGAAAGAAGGGAAAGGCCGTGAAGTCGGACAATCCCCCCGGATGAGCGGGGAAAAGCGTGAGAAAATAGGGCGGCCTGTGCAAAAGGAAAAAAGTCCTCGTGAAGTTAGAACGCCGGCGCCGAGGGGCGGAGAAAGACCTTCAAAAGACAGACCCTCCGGTGAACGAAACAAGGGAAAATCGCATGGAACTGATACGCCGGAAGAAAGCTCCCGATAGTTCACATTGTTGGAGCCTTGCGGCGTATCAGAGCAGACGCAGTGTCATTCAGGCGAGCAAGAGGCCGATCCGGCCTCCGTGCTCGCCTGAACTTATTTAAGGAGATATCGTGAAGGAATCGCTGACGCCCATAATTGCGGGATATGTGACACTTGTTATCCTGATCGCGTAATTACCACCAGGCACCGCGTTGAATGGTATCAGGTAATTGTACGAGCCGCTGCCGCCGAAGCCGGCCGAAGCCCACATGGGTATGCATGGATACACTATGCCGTCTTTCAACAACTCTATCCTGACAAGAATTCCGATGTTTCCCGTGTAGGTCCAGCGAACAGTCTGCAGAGTTGCCTTTTTCCACATCTCTCCGCCGCCGGGAGTGACGACGCTAATGGCAGGGGGAGAAGGAGCAGTGATGTCGAAATATCCGTTGCTCGTGTCCGTGGCTGAAGGGAAAATGTTCGTTACCCTGACACTGTAGTCACCGCCTACCGCCTGATTCATCGGAATCTTCCAAACGTATGAACCATGACCTCCGCTTCCTATCCTGGCATAGGCGACCGTCTTGTTGACCTGACCCCCTTTCAATAATTCTATCTTAACACAGCCGTACTTTAAGCCCGGAGGATAGACCCACCGAATTGTCCGCGTCTGACCGGCTTCCC